>CAMCNL010000174.1 GCA_945876205.1 Candidatus Sulfopaludibacter sp. SbA3 | reverse complement strand
GGTGCCCGGCTTCCAGTTCGAGGCCGTAGTTTCTCGCGTGGTCCGAGTTCTGGAAGGTCACGATCGGATTGGCGGCGGCGATCACGACGCGCTCAATCGGCTTGTCGAAGTGCTTGTAGAAGAGGCTCGCCGCCAGCACGCTTCGTCCGCCGGTGAACATCTCCCACCGCCCGTCCACGTTCTGAATCAGCGCGCGATTGAGATTTGGGTTGCCGCGCACCGCACGGTTGCCGATCACGTCGGTGAATTCGAACTCGGCCAGCTCTCGGAACTCCGGCCGATTCACCGTGGTGCTGTAGCTCAGGCGGATGTTCGACTGCGCGCTCACGGCCTGCACGAGATTGATAGCCGGGAAGATGTCGGTGTTCTTGTTGACCGCCTGAACCTGCCGGGCGAACAAGCCGAACGGATCCTGCGTCGTGACGGTCTGATCGAATCGCTCGACACGTGCACCGCCGATCAGCCGCGTGCGAGTCGAAAGGGCGATGTCGACCATGCCGTACCCCGCGGCTGTCTGCAGGTCACCGGCATAGGCATCTACTGGCCGGGTTTCCTCGTTGAACCGGAAGGCGGTTCCGATATTGTTCGTTGCGAACAACTCCTCTGGCTGGAGGAGCGGGTTGAACAGGAGGTTCCCTGCGTCCGCCTTCTGGGTCGTGATCGGGATGAAGTGGAACCGGCGCGAGCGGAAGTCCCGCGTTCTGTCGATGTAGTTCAAACCGAACTTGTACTGCGTCGGACGACCGCCCGCGGCGGTGGTCACGCTCCAGTTGAGCGCCGCATCCAGCGTCTTGTCCTTCAGCTCGTTGAACATACGAAAGCCGCTCTGCGATTCGTCGGCGTAAGTAAACGGCACGCTTGCCGCGCTGCCCAGCAACCGCTCGTAGAGCGTCTCGCGCAGGTCCGGCTCGTCACGAGTCGCACGCGCCGAGTTGACGCGCCAGTCGATCCGGCTGTTGCCGAGGCCCCCGAAGAAGTGCTCGCCGCCGACGGCGTTCGACATCAGCCCTTCTTCGATGAACTGAAGCCTGTAGTTCTGGTATTCGCGGGCGTTGTCCAGGTTATTGCCCTGAAACGTCCGTCCCTCGTCGCGCCCGCTGTGGGTGTAGAAGTTTTCGAAGGAGATTCGCTGGGTCGGCCGGAACTGGTACGACACGTTGCCAATTGCCCCAAGCTGTGCCTTCTGCGTGCCGGTGCGCATGTGGTAGTCGCTGGTCGCCTCCAGATCGCCGTCACCGGCGATACGGAAGAAGCGGCGATCCTCTTCGACGAACTGCTCCTTGTAGGAGTGCGTCATGCTGGCCACGACACCGAGATTTCCGAACCGGTTGCCGAATGTCGTGCTCCAGTTCTGCCCGGGCTTTCCGGCCTTGCTCACCGGGCGCCACTCGTTGCCGAGCGTCTTGCCAAATGCGGTGATCTCGTCGGGCGTGTAGCCCACATCCGGGGTGTAGATACCCTGACGAACGATTTTCTTGTCCGGTATGCCACCGGGCAGCGCGCGCGCGCCGTCATCGAATCCCCACACATCGCGCTTGCCGAGCGAGCTCATCGGAATGTCTTTGCCGGTCGCATTCGTAAAGTAACTGACGCCGTACGAAAAGTCAGCAACGGGGTTGCTCGGCAGCTTGAGTGGAATGATCTGCACGAGGCCGCCGGCGAACTCCGCGGAATGGTCCGGCGAGTAGGACTTGTTGACCTGCACGCTGTCGATCAGGCCGCTCGGGAACATGTCCAGCGGAACCACTTTCTTGTCGGGCTCCGTCGTCGGCAGCACCGACCCGGACAGGGTCGTATTGCTGTACCGCTCGCCGAGGCCGCGGACGAACACGAACTGGTTGTCGACCAGCGAAAGACCGGTGACGCGGGACATGGCGCCCGCGGCGTCGGAGTCGCCGTTCGATTTCATTTCCTGCGCGCCGACGTTGTCGGTGATGACGGGTGCCGACCGGCGCTCGATGAGCTGTGCTTCCGCCGACGAGGTTTCGACGTTCAGGGCCGTGGCGGTGACCGTCACCGTCTCGGCGAACCGCGCCATCGTCAGGCCCACGTCCGCAGTCAACGTCCGCTCGGTACCGGCGGTCACGTCCAGCAACCGTTCCTGGTAGCCGTCGAGCGCAATCTTGATTTGGTGAGTTCCGGGAGGAAGCTGGATGACATACCGGCCGTCAACGTCCGTGTACACCACCTGCGAGGTGCCCACCACCTCGACGGGCACTCCGGGTAGCGGGATGCCATTGACTTCGTCACGCACCACGCCGACGACGCGAACGGTCTGGCTGGGTCGACCGGCCGGCGCTACTTGGGCACCGTCCTGGGCGGCTGCTGTCATGGCCGCCAACGGCCCAGCGATCAGGACGATGGCCGGTAGGGCCAGCGTGCGCAGCGCCTTCAGTGTCTTTCGCATGTGTCGAGAACTCCTCCGCGGATGTGGTGAAGCCCGGCTCTTCCGGGCAGCTAATTGAGCGTAGGAGTGGCGTGTAACGAATTGGTGACGACTGAGGATCCGAGGGGTTAAAGATCGCGAGGCGGATTAGGATGCACAGGTGGCGGCTCCCGTTTCCGGCACTGTTCACGCGTTTTTTCTCTACGACGTCGCCGAAGCCATCGACCTGGCCGCGGTCCAGCGGCTCGTCGGCTCGACCGTCCAGACGCGGCTGGCGCCCAAGCCGGCAACGCCGCCGTACGTCCAGTATCAGCAGCCGCCGGTCGCGATCGAAGGCCATGCCGTCGACGTGCCTGAACATGACGGTTTCCAGGTGCGCTTCAAGGTATTTGACTACGGCGTGATGTCGGTCGCACTCACGCGGCCCCTTCCCCCGTCCTGGGATCAACTGCTCGAACAGGGCTTTGGCTGGTACGAGAACCCGGGACTCTCGGCGGCCGCCGAGCGCTTCTGCCGGATGCTGCTGCAGCGCCTCGAGCCGGCGGTGACGCGGCCGCGATCCGACTTCCTGACCGAGGACTATCTCGTCTTCGCCGTGACGCCACCCACACCCGGCGAGACCGCCGCGGCGTTGCTCGCGGCGCACGGCGCGGAGCTCGCGCAGCTGCTGCGAGGCGAGCGCGTCCGTCTCAGCGCCGAGGAGCGCGACGAGGTGCTCCGCCACCGCCTCTCGTACTTCGAGCACGATCTGGTCATTCCCACGTGGAACGCGGCGTTCATCTATGACGAGGAGTCAGGCGCCCAGGCCACGCTCGAGATTCTGGAATTCGCCAACTCCCAGCTGCTCGAGTTCCGCTACTACGATGGACGGCTCGACGCCGAGCTGTCGCGCATCTACGCCGAGCTCCAGGGCGCCGGATGGCGCACATGGTTTGGACGCCGCTACACCCGCGCCGCGCGGCAGGTGCACGCGCTGTTCATCGACGTCAACGAGCTCACCGACAAGACCGAGAATGCGTTGCAGATCGCCGGCGACGTCTACGCCGCGCGCCTCTTCGCCCTCGCCGCCGCACGCCTCGCCCTGGATCACTGGAAAGCGAACGTGCGCGAAAAGCTCAAGACGGTTGACGACATCTACCGCTTCGCCGTCGAACATACGGCCATGGCACGCGGAGAATTCCTCGAAGTGACAATCGTGTTGCTGATCGTGATCGAACTTGTGCTCGCGCTGACGAGACCGTAATCTGCGCGATTCGATACAGCGAATTGTCGCGAACGTGCCCTCGGCGTCGCACCTGGCCTCTAGCGTTGAGGAGTGCATCAACCAACGCCACTCGTTGCTGTCCTCGCCTTTTTTTCTCTTCTGCTTGTCTCGTCGTCGGCCTTCGCCGATACCACATGGCCATTCCGGCACGTGCGGCCGCTCGATCGGACCGTCGGGGCGCTCATCCTCCACGGATACGCAGCGTCGCCGGCATTCCGGCGGCTGGTCGGAGTCATCGAGCGGTCGGACCTGATCGTCCATGTCGAACAGGTGATCCTGCCCGGGGACGGCCTGGCCGCCTCGACCCGCTTCGTCACGCACGCGGGCGGCCGGCGCTATGTGCGGATTACGCTCTACGGCATCTGGTCACTGCACCAGGCGATCGCGCTGATCGGCCACGAGCTCCAGCACGCCGGCGAACTCGCGACCGCCGGCTGGGTCGTCGACCAGGCGACATGCCTCGAGCTTTTTCACAGGATCGGCCACCGCACCTGTGACCGGCGGCGGGTCTGCTACGAGACCGAGGCCGCCATGGCCGCGGGCGCGGAAGTGTGGAAGGACGTGAGCCTGCGGGCAGAATAGGGCCGTCGCACGATCGTCACGGAATCTTTGCATGCGCCGGGTACTCTGGGCGCATGAGATCGCTCACCTGCTTTCGCATCTTCGTCGCGTGCGTCATCGTCGTCCTGCTGATGTTCAACGATCGCCTCCGCTCGGCCGAGCCGCCGCGCGTCGTCGCGCACCGCGGAGCATCGGCGTACGCGCCCGAGCACACGCTCGCGTCGTACCGCCTGGCGATGGAACAGGGCGCCGACTATGTCGAGCAGGACCTCGCGGTCACGCGTGACGGCGTCCTGATCTGCCTGCACGACGATACGCTCGACCGGACGACCGATGTCGAAGAGGTCTTCCCTGGACGTTCGACCGTGGATCCCGCGACCGGGCGGCGGCAATGGCTTGCGGCGGATTTCACCCTGGCGGAGATCAAGCAACTCGACGCCGGACGCTGGTTCGCTCCGCAGTTTGCGGGTGAGCGCATCCCGACCTGGGAGGAAGCGGTGGGCGCGGTCGGGAGCCGCGCCGGCCTGTACCCCGAATTGAAGTCGCCGCAGATCTATCGCTCGCGGAACGTCGACATGACGACCATCTTCGTCGAGTCGCTGCGGCGCCTCGGCCTCGCGTCGGCGCCTGCCAGCCGCCTGATCGTGCAGTCGTTCGACGAGACGTCTCTGCGGGATCTGGCTCGCCAGCTCCCGGGCACCCATCGCGTGTTCCTGATCGAGGTGCGCGACGGCGCGCGATGGCTGTCGGCGTCCGGGCTGAGAGACATTACCGGATTTGCGGCGGGCATCGCGCCCCATAAGGCGCTGCTCGACGGCCGGGCGGGGATCGTCCAGGACGCGCACCGCGCGGGCTTGACGGTGACACCGTACACGTTCAGCTCGCGAACGCCCAGCCGGTTTGACGACGTGAGCGATGAGATGCGGTACTACCTCGGCGACCTGGGCGTCGACGCCCTGTTCACCGACAACCCGGATCGGTTTCCGCGCTAATCGCGCCTTCCGGCAAGCGCCAGCGCGGCAGGTACGGCGAGCGACGCCGCCAATACCGATCCCGCGGCGACCAGGAGGCGCCCCCGTCCGCGGCCCTCGCGGGCGAAGCGCTCGCAGGCATCGCACGCAGCCAGCACGCTCGCGCGTCCCGCCAGATACTGGGCATGCAGGTCGGCGATGTCGCCTTCGAGCACCCGCCGCACCCGGTCGACATCGCGTGGGCTGATATCCGCATCGGCGACGAGACTATCGAGCGATCGCAGCAACGTCTCCGCATCGTGGACCTGGCCAAGCACTTCCTGAAACTTTCGCAGGTCCTTGAGCAGCTGCGGAGCGTGCCAGATGCCGCTGGCGGCGGCGATCTCTACCGCGTAGCGCAGCTTCTTGAGGGCGATGCGTGTCACATGCGAGCGGCGCGGAAAGTACACCCCGGTTGCGTGCGTGACCGCCGTGCGGACGTCCTGCACCCTGGCGGCGGTGTGGGCGCGCAGCGTGTGTATCAAGGGCGACGCAGGCGCCAGCCGCTGGCGCCACGGGTGACGGGGCACGATGCCCCTGGCGATCCGGACGAGGTCCACGCCTTCGAGCATCTTGATGGCCTTGCGCAGCTGGCGGGAGCGCAGCCGGAGGATGTGCGCGCGCGCGACGCCAGTCACGGCCCCGGCGGCAGGCACCCGGCGCTCAATCTTCAGCAGCAGGTCCGTTTCCACGTCGAGGTCGCGGACTCGCCCCAGAAACCGGCCCATCCGTTTGACCTCGACGTCAACAGCCGGGCTGACATCGTCGATCACGGAAAGGATTTCGCGCAGCCGGCGAGTGGCGACACGTGCGTCGTGAATGCTGTCGGGCTCGCCGTTGAAGATGCCGCCCAGGTAGCCCTGGAGGGTGTGGATCTGTTCGTTCGCGAGCGATGTTGGAGATGTGGGGTTCACAATAGCCTCTGATGTGCGCGATTCCGCGATGCGCATCACAGCGATGCAATTGGTGAGCCCGTCACATCTGTAACGGTTCAGAGGTCGAACACCCGCAGACTACGCGCGCGCGAAAGACGACTGGCGGACCCGCACCAGGAAGCGCGCCTCAACCAGGGTGGCCATCACTTCCCGGCAGAGCGCCACGTCGCACGCCCACAGGCGCGCGGCCTGCGCCAGCGTCAGCGTCAGTCCCGGCATCTCGACGTAGTGCGACTTGGCCTGCGCGATCGCCGCGGCGAAGTCCTCTTCATTCAAGCGTGAAATGGCCTGCACGTCCATGACGTTCTCCTCTAGAAGTTGACCTTCACGCCAAGCTGCACCTGGCGCGGGTCGTAGGTCTGGGTGATCGTGCCGAACGCCGCCGCGCTCCGGTTGCCGTTGGGCGCGCGGAAGTTCGTCCGGTTGAGCAGGTTGAAGAACTCTGCCCGAAGCTCGATGCTTCCCGACGGCCAGGGCATGGGAAGGCGGCGCCCGACGTTCAGATCCACCTGCCAGAAGAGCGGTCCGCGCACGCTGTTTCGCGCCGCATTGCCGAACGGCTGGCTGGGGTCGGTTGGCACCGTGACGTTGTTCCTGTTGAACCAGTTGTTGATCGTGCGCTCGCTCTCCGGCGCGTAAGGATCCCCATTCACGTTCGGCCGGTAGTTGTTGGCCCCGCGGAAGTCCTGCGCTATACCGGAGACCTGGAATGCGACGCCCGGTGTGTACTGGAACGTCACCGGCTCGCCAGCGTAAATCGTGTTGATGCCGGCAATCTGCCATCCGCCGAGCACCGGGCCACCAAATGGCGAGTCCCACACGAAGCTGGTCGTGCTGTTGTAGGGCTGGTGATATCCCGACAGACCAAAGTCGGCGTCCATGTTCCGGAAGTCCTGGGGAGCCGGGAAGTTGCCGTTCGGATTCTCCAGTGATCCGGCGCCGTTGTCCTTGGTTTGCGAGAGCGTCAGCGAGCTGAGCACCGAGAACCCCGCGCGCATCCGCCAGTCGAACTTCGTCTGCAGCGCGTGGTAGCGCGACTTGCCGCCGTTGAACGAGTAGGTGATGTCGGCGAACTCCGGGATCGGACGCCGCGCCTGGAGCGGGATGGTGCCGGCGGCGTTGTTCGGCAGCGCCTGGTTGAAGTTGGCGAACAGCAGCATGCCGTCGGCGCGGTTGCCCACGTAGGCGACATCGACGAGCATGTTGGCGCCAAGCTCGCGCTGCACGGAGGCGTACCAGCTCTGCACGTCGCTGGAGCGGTAGTCGCGCGGCATGTAGGTGATGTTCGCGGTCAGCGGGTTGAAGCGGGACGGATCCGTCAGGCCCGACGGATATCCCTGCTCGGTGCGGATGAACGAAGGGTCGAGCGGATTGGTCTGGTTGACGACGGCGTTGATCACCTGCGGCCCGTTGATCGGCAGCACGTTGCCGCCACCGGCGCGGTGGAAGTGCACGTAGCTGACGCCGTATCCGCCGCGGAGGACGGTGCGGGGCGTAAGGGTGTAGGCCAGGCCCAACCGGGGCCCGAAGTTGTTGCGGTCGGGGCGAAGGGTCGAGCGATCCTCGAGCGACCCGTCGGTCGCCGCGACCATGCGGCGGGTGGACGGATCCCAGTTCGAGAGGATGTTGTCCTTCTCCACCCACGGCGTCGCGTATTCGTACCGCAGTCCCAGGTTCAACGTCAGGCGATCGCTCATGCGCCAGTCGTCCTGCACATAGGCAAAGTGCATGTTCTGCCGGAGGTTCGCGATCAGGATGTTGCTGAGCGCGTACTGGCTGCGCAGGCCGAGCATGAAATCCGCGAGGTTATAGAGGTTGCTGGCGGCGGAGGTCGCCGGACGCGTGAACTGCCCGGTGTAGGTATCGCGGCCGTAGAGCGGGTTCACGTCCTGCACTTCAGTCTGGACGTGCTGGAACTCGTAGCCGCTCTTCAGTGAATGGCGGCCGGCGAGCCGCGTGTAATTCACCTTCGGGTTGTAGACCGTGGGATATTGCCACTGCGGATTGGTGGCCTGGCGTCCGAGGTCGGTCAGCCCCGTGATGATCTGGTTCGGCAGCCCGCCCGCGACGCGTTCGTCGCTCGGAAGCCCGGAGATGCCGTAGAGCTCCGACGCGGGGGCCAGCGACAGCCCGAGCGGATTCTTGCCGGCCACGGTGGCAGACCAGCCGAGCCGCATCTCGAAGAGCGACGTCGGACCGGTGACCCACGTGGCACCGGTGGCCAGTTGCTTGTTGGTCACGTAGGTCTGGCCGTTGCCGCCGCCGCCCGACGGCAGCGGAATGGGCGGCTGGTCTTCGATGTCCACATCCCGGTATCCATATCGCCCGAAGGCGGTGAATGAGGGGCTGAACGTGATGTCCACCTTGCTCCCGAACTTGTCGGTCACGTTCTCGAACTGCTGGAGAATGACGTAGTTATTGGCGGCGTTGCCATTGGTGGGTTCCACCAGATCCGTCAAGACCTTGCGCGCCAGCGCGGTCATCGGCACTGCCGTGCCAGGCTCGTAGACGACGCCGGTCAGCGGGTTGCGCACCGGCACCGTGAAGAGACCCTGGCGCTGCGCCGCGGTGGGAATCGTCGACGAGGTGGCCACGCCGCGCGTCTGCCTGAAGCCCTCATAGTCGGCGAAGAAGAACGCCTTGTTGCGCACGAGCGGTCCGCCGATCACGCCGCCGAACTGATGGCGCTCGAGCGGCGGCTT
>CAMCNL010000173.1 GCA_945876205.1 Candidatus Sulfopaludibacter sp. SbA3 | reverse complement strand
TGTAGGAGGCCGCATGGTTCGTCGCTTCTCCGTCAGATCGACATTGGGATTGGCCGCGATCCTGGGGATCGCCGGGAGCGCGTTCGTGGTGGCGCAGGAGCCCGGAGCGGGACGGGGCAACGCGCCGCGTCCGACACCAGCGGCGCTCGTGATGAAGGTCACCTTTCAGCCCGCGGTCGCCGGCAAGACGGAACAACTGCCGTTCGTGCAGGCGAACGTCGCCGACGCGAACCTCGAGCTCAAGCAGTACGGCTCGGCGAAGGACGTATTGACCAACGCCGGCAACGAGGCGCAGTTCATTCCGTTCAGCGCGTGGACGGGCGAGGCGGCCGGGCCCTTCGCGCTCACGTTCCGCGACAAGACGAAGACGCTCGATCTCACCGGCGGCGCCAAGATCCGGTGGGCGACCAAGGCCTCCGGCTTTCACGTCGTGCGGCCGGTGATCAAGCTGACCGACGGCAGCATGTTCGTCGGCGATGCGGCCGCGCAGCACATCGCGATGATGCTGGTCAGTGAAGTGCCCGTCGCGACCGTTCGCTGGGTCAAGCTGGATCCGATGAAGGTCGTCACGCTCGGAAGCCCGGGTCCGAACAACCAGATCTGGGTGACCCCGGACCTGAGCAAGGTCGACGAAATCGGCTTCGCCGATCTCATGCCCGGCAGCGGTCACGGCACCGGCGGATGGGTGCACATCGGCTCGATCGAGGTCTACGGGAAGGCGGTTCCGCGGACGGGAACCAAGTAGACCGCAACGGATAGGGGGAAGGGGGCAAGGGGTTAGCCTAAGAGGATGAAGCTTCTTGCCGCATATCTCCGGGACTATTGGCGACTGGTGGCACTCGCGCTCGTCCTTGCCGCCATCAACCAGATCTTCTCGCTGCTCGACCCGCTGATCTTCCGCCACGTCATCGACGAGTACGCCACCAGGTTCCAGGAGTACACGACCGGTGAGTTCTTCCGCGGCGTGAGCCTGCTGCTGGGGGCGGCGGTCGGCGTGGCGTTCGTCTCGCGCGTGGCGAAGAACTTCCAGGACTACTACATCAACGTCATCACGCAGCGTGTCGGCGCGCGGATCTACTCGGACGGTATCCGGCACTCCCTCGAGCTGCCCTACTCGGTGTTCGAGGATCAGCGGAGCGGCGAGACCCTCGGCAAGCTCCAGAAGGTGCGGGCCGACGTCGAGAAGCTGATCGCCGCGTCGATCAACGTGCTCTTCACCTCGCTGGTCGGGATCATCTTCGTGATGGTCTACGCCTTCAGCGTGCACTGGGTGATCGCGCCGGCCTATTTCATGACCGTGCCGCTGCTCGGCATCCTCAGCTCGGTGCTGAGCAGGAAGATCAAAGTCATCCAGAAAACGATCGTCGCCGAGACGACGGCGCTCGCGGGCGCCACCACCGAGTCGCTGCGCAACATCGAGCTGGTCAAGAGCCTCGGCCTCGCGCAGCAGGAAATCGCGCGCCTCAATTCGACGACCGAGAAGATCCTGCGGCTCGAGCTGAAGAAAGTGAAGTACATCCGCAGCCTCAGCTTCATCCAGGGCACCTGCGTCAACCTGCTGCGCACCAGCATCATGTTCCTGATGCTCTACCTGATTTTCACGCGACAGATCTCGATCGGCCAGTTCTTCTCGCTCTTCATCTACTCGTTCTTCATCTTCGGGCCGCTGCAGGAGCTGGGCAACATCATCAACGTCTACCGCGAGACCGAGGTGTCGCTGAAGAACTTCCAGGACATCCTCGACATCCCGAAGGAGCCGCGTCCGCTGAACCCGGTTCCGCTGCCCGAGCTCCGCCGCCTCGCGTTCGACCAGGTCACCTTCAAGCACCAGTCGGCGTCGTATCCGGCGCTCACGGAGATCTCCTTCGAGGTCGGCCGCGGTGACACCATCGCCTTCGTCGGCCCCTCGGGCGCCGGCAAGACCACGCTGGTCAAGCTCCTGGTGGGGCTGTATCACCCGCTGTCGGGCGACATCCTCTACAACGGCCATCCGTCGGGCACCATCGATCTCAACGAGCTTCGCGAGCGGATTGGCTTCGTCACGCAGGACACGCAGCTCTTTTCCGGCACCATCCGCGAGAACCTGCTGTTCGTGAACCCGAAGGCGACCGACGAGGAATGTCTCGACGTGCTGCGCAAGGCGGCGTGCCACAGCCTGCTCGCGCGCGCCGACCGCGGGCTCGACACGGTCATCGGCGAGGGCGGCGTGAAGGTGTCGGGAGGCGAGAAGCAGCGGCTGTCGATCGCGCGGGCGCTGCTCCGGCATCCGCACCTGCTGGTGTTCGACGAGGCCACCTCATCGCTCGATTCGCTCACCGAGGAAGAAATTGGCGAGACGATCCGCGATGTCGCCATCAGCCAGGACGTCATCACCATCCTGATCGCGCACCGCCTCTCGACGATCATGCACGCCGACCGCATCTTCGTCCTCGAACGCGGCAAGGTGGTCGAGTCGGGCTCGCACGACGCGCTGCTCGAGCAGAAAGGCCTCTACTACGCCATGTGGCGGCAGCAGATCGGCGAGCGGCGATCCACTCCTCCCCCGGCTGCGGCACCCGTACTCGCGCCAGCGATGGCCCAGCGGTAATGCCGACCGTTCTCCTCGTCGACGACAAGCCGGAGATCCTGACGACACTGACGCGCTTCCTGGCGCTGAAGGGCTACGACGTCGAGATCGCGACCAGCGTCCCGGACGCGATCCCGATTATCGAGCAGGGGAAGTTCGATGCCGCCATCCTCGACCTGCGGCTGCCGCCGCACTCCGGGCTGGACCTGCTGAAGCTGATTCGCGAAACCGAGGCGTTGCGTGACCTGCCGGCGGTGATGCTGACGGGAACGGCGCTGAACCGCGAGGAGCAGACCATCCTCGCGAAATACAAGACGCACATCTTCTACAAGCCTCGCAGCTACGAGGCGCTGGCGCAGTATCTCGACAAGGCGTTGGGCCGCTAACGGTCGACTTCCGAGCGGCCGGCGAGCGAAGCCATGGCGGCCATGAGCTCGCCGGGATCGATCGGCTTGGTGAGGTGCCGTTGGAACCCGCAGCGCAGCGCCTTGGCGCGATCCTCGGATCGCGCGTAGGCGGTCAGCGCCGCCGCCGGAAGATCGCGCACCTCGGCGCGGGTCGATCGCCGCACCCGATCGATCAGGTCGAAGCCGTTCATTCGCGGCATCCCGAGATCCGCGAGCAGCACGTCAGGCGCTTGCTTTTCGATGCATTCCCACGCCTGCTGACCCGACGAGGCGGTCTCGACCGTCGCCTGCGTCGCCTCGAGGATCTCGCGAATCAACGCGAGCGCGTCCGGCTCATCGTCCACCACCAGGATCCGGATACCGAGAAGCAGCGGCACCGCGATCCCTCCGGCGACAGGTGCGGCCGGCGCCCCCGCGGGCGTGTCCGGGCGCGCCGATGGCTTCACCGGAAGCTCGAGCCGAAACGTGGCGCCCTTGCCGCGTCCCTCGCTCGATGCGGAGACCGTCCCGCCCTGCAACTCCGTCAGGTGCCGCGTAATCGCGAGACCGAGGCCGAGCCCGCCGTGCTCGCGGCTGATACCGGCATCGGCCTGGCGGAAGCGCTCGAAGACGTGGGGAAGAAATTCCGCCGGGATGCCGACTCCGGTGTCGCTCACCATGACCTCGACATGCCCGTCCAGGCGCGTCAGGCGTACCTCGATCCGGCCACCCAGCCCGGTGAACTTCACCGCGTTCGACAGCAGGTTCCACATGATCTGCTGGAGGCGCTCCGGATCGCCCCACACGATCGTCGCCTTCGGATCGATGACCGTGTCGATGTGAATGCCCTTGGCCTCGGCCGCGGGTGTGACCGTATCAACGGACTCCGCGACGATGCCCGGCAGCTCCACCGTCTGGGTCTGCAGGCGCACCTTCCCCGCGATAATTCGCGAGACGTCGAGCACGTCTTCGACGATCTGGGTGAGTGAGGTGGCGTTGCGCGCCACGGTCTCGAGCGCCTTGTCCCGCCTCTCCTCCGAGAGCAGCCCCGATCGCATCATGCGCGTGTAGCCTAGGATCGCGTTGAGCGGCGTGCGCAACTCGTGCGAGAGCGTCGCCAGGAACTCGTCCTTCAACTGGCTGGCTTCCTGGGCCATCCGGAGCAGCTGCTGCCGCTCGTGCTCCGCCTGCTTCTTGTCGCTGATGTCGCGCGCGATCTTCGAGGCGCCGATGACCGTGCCGTCCGCCGCCCTGAGCGGCGACACGGTCAGCGAGATCGGAAAGAGCGTGCCGTCCTTGCGCCGGCGAACGGTCTCGTAGTGATCGACCGTCTCTCCGCGGCGGATACGCGCGAGCACCTCGTCCTCTTCGCCGTGAAGGTCCAGCGGGATCAGCAGTCGAACGGAACGCCCGACCATCTCCGAGGCGTCGTAGCCGAAGATACGCTGCGCACCCCGGTTCCAGGACGTGACGATGCCGTCGAGATCCTTGCTGATGATCGCGTCATCGCTCGACTCGACGATCGCCGCCAGCCACCGCGCGTCGCGCTCGAGCCGCTTGTGTTCGGTGACGTCGCGGGCGATCTTGGACGCGCCGATGATCACGCCCGCGGACGTTCTGAGCGGCGAGATGGTCAGCGATACATTGATCAGCCGGCCATCCTTGGTGCGGCGGATGGTGTCGAAGTGATCGACGATCTCGCCGGCGGCAATGCGCCGCAGCACCTCGTCTTCCTCGGCGTAACGGTCATCGGGAATAACGATCCGAATCGACTGGCCGACCGCTTCGGCCTCGGTAAAGCCGAAGATCCGCTCGGCGGCGCGGTTCCACGAGGTGATCTTGCCGGTCAGGTCCTTGGCGATGATCGCGTCATCGGCCGTCGCCACGATGGCCGCAAGTCGCAGCCTGGTCGTTTCTCGGCCATCCGGAGCATCCTGCTTGGGGTCGTCCACGTACGGCTAAGTTACAGAACCACGAGGTTTAGGCGCAAGCTGAGCAGCGACCTACGGCTCGGCGACTGCGAACGGAAACAATCCGGAGAATGTCGTGTGCCAAGAGGCGCAGAGCAAGAAGACCGCGTGCGCCGCAACGCGAGCTCCGTGGCCCTCGGCGGCAACGGCACAATCCTGGTCATCGGCGCGCGAGTGCGGCCAGGGGCGTCAACGCCAATCAGGCTGATAGCGCCGGTGACGATTCCGGCGCGGCCTCGGCCTTCCCTGTATTAGGATCCCGGTGCGGCGAGTCGGACCCGCTTGGCAGTCATCCCTCAGGAGGAACTCATGCAGCAACGCTGGAAATTGATTGGACTTGCCCTTGGACTTCTCTCACTCGCATACGTCACCACTCCGTGGCAACAGCCTGTGCTCGCACAGGCGGGCCGCGGCGCAGCGCCCTCGGCTGCGGCGGTGCCAAGCGACATCGGCGTCCTCGATCCCACCGGTCCCTACCAGGTCGTGGCGGGCTGGCCGAAGGACCTGAGCACGACCCCCGGCAACGAGAAGTGGACGTTCGGCGCGGGTCAAGGCGTCTTCGCCGAGAGCCCCGATCGCGTCTACTACATTCAACGCGGATCGCTCCCGGTGATCCCGCCGCAGGGCCGTGGCGGCGGCATACCGGCTCCGAACGTGGCGCCGAACCTGTCGTTCCCCGTGGCCAACCTCTGGCGGAACGCGACCAATGCCAGCCCGCCCGGAGCGCTGTTCAAGCCGGGCACGGAAGAGGCCGGCGACGACTCCGACCGAGGCAAGAACGGCGTCGACTTCCTCTGGGCCAACTGCATCCTCGTGATCAACCGCGCCGGCGACATCATCGAGAACTGGACGCAGTGGGACAAGATGCTGCGCCGTCCGCATTCGGTCTACATCAGCCCGTACGACGCCGAGAAGAACGTCTACATCGTCGACGACTACCGTCACTCGGTCTTCAAGTTTTCCAACGACGGCAAGCGGCTCCTGAAGACGATTGGCACGCCCAACGTGCATGGGTCCGATTCGACGCACTTCTACCGCCCGACGTTCATGGCGTTCAACACCGACGGCAGCTGGTACATAACGGACGGCTACGCCAACACGCGCGTGGTGAAGTTCGACAAGAACGACAACTACGCCACCGCCTGGGGTGAGCGCGGAACGAACGCGGGCCCGGGCGCCAAGCCCGAGACGCGGCCGAACTATTTCAACAACGTCCACGGCGTCGGCGTCGATCCGGTGACCAAGCAGGTGTACGTGAACGATCGCGGCAACCGCCGCATCCAGGTGTTCGACGAGAACGGCAAGTTCATTCGCCTGTGGAATATGCAGGCGGGAGCGTCCGGTCTCGACTTGCACTTCGTGTATCTCGACGGTGACCGCAAGGTGTGGGTGTTCGATCAGGTCACGCAGCAGCTCGCGCAGCTCGATCGCGAGGGCCATCTGCTGAATGCCTGGGGCGGACTCGGCGCATGGCCGGGCGCGCTGTTCGGCGTGCACGGCATCAGCGTGGATCAGGAAAACAACCTGTACCTCGCCGCGGTCGGTCGTGGCGGCGTGCAGAAGTTTGCTCCGCGCCCGGGCGCAAACCCGGCGCAGATGGTCGGCAAGCCGGTCTATTCCGCGTGGAAGTGAGCCGCTAGTGTCTGGAGCCCACCCGACCCGCCATCACGCGCGCGCGAGCGCGCGACGGTGGCGGAGCGGGTGGGCCATTCTCCTGATCGCCTCGGCGCTCCTGACCTCCGGCGTCGGCGGCCAGGAGGCACCCCCGCCGGCCTGGGCCTATCCCGTGATGGACCCCGGCTTCCAGCGCCCTCCCGATGACGGCCGGAAGCATCGCGTCCCCGGCAGCGCCAGCGAGCTCACGCAGACCGAGATCAACGACCCGTTCAATCCCCCCGACTGGTATCCCAACGAGCACCCGCCGATGCCGCCGACGGTGGCGCACGGCCGAAGGCCGGACGTGCGGGCCTGCGGGCAGTGTCATATGCCGCACGGGTTGGGACACCCCGAGTCGTCTGGCCTGGCGGGCCTGTCGGCCGACTACATCGAGCAGCAGATGATCGATTACAGGGCCGGGCGACGAAAGAGCGCCGTCCCGGCCCGGGCGGCGAGCATGATCGCGATCGCCGGGGCGGCCACCGACGCGGAGGTGCGGGAAGCGGCGCAGTACTTCAGCAGGCTGAAGGCCGCGAAGTGGATTCGCGTTGTCGAGGCAGAGACCGTGCCGAAGACCTTCGTCGGCGCCGGCAACATGCGCCATGCGACGCCGAATGGCGGCAGCGAGCCGATCGGTCAGCGAATAATCGAGATACCCGAGAACTCCGAGCTGGCCGAACTGCGCGATTCCCACAGCAGCTTCGTGGCCTACGTGCCGGTCGGCGCCATCAAGCGCGGACAGGCCCTGGTCGCCACCGGCAGCGACGGCAAGGCACGGTGCGCGGGGTGCCACGGGCCCGATCTCAAGGGCGTGGGCGAGATGCCGGCGCTGGCCGGACGCTCCCCTATTTATCTCGCGCGCCAGTTGATGGATTTTCAGCGCGGTGTGCGCAACGGCGTCTATGCGTCGTTGATGGCCGACGCGGTCGCCAGGCTGAACGAGCGCGACATCATCGACATCACGGCCTACCTGGCGTCGCTCGCGCCCTGAGCCGCCGAGCGACGTCGGTCGCGTGATGGCTGAGAGCCGAGCGAGAGGTCAGGAAGTCCTCGTTGCCAGAGCCCGGCAGGCCGGGGTGCGACAGGTCACGCGGCCTCATCCTCCGTCGATGCCGCAACACGACGTCCGGGCCTGGCCGGCCACGCCCAGGAGGCAACGATGCTCCCGAAGAGCAACGCGCCGATGATGCCGAGCGACCAGGTGATGGGGAACTTGCCATCGAACAGGTTGTTCAGCCACACCATCTTCAGGCCGACGAAGATCAGGATCAGCGCCAGCCCGAACTTGAGCAGGTGGAAGCGCTCGACCGCACCGGCAAGCATGAAGTACATCGCACGCAGTCCCAGAATGGCGAAGACGTTCGAGGTGAACACCACCAGCGGCTCGCGCGAGATGGCGAAGATCGCCGGCACCGAATCGATCGCGAAGATGATGTCGCTCATTTCGAGGACGAGCAGCGCCACCAGCAGGGGCGTCGCATGCCATCTGCCTTCCAGCTTGAGGAGAAACCGCTGCCCGTGCAGGTGGGGCGTCACTGGCAGGACACGCCGGAACAGCCTGACGAGCGGGTTCTTGTCGGGCTCGATCTTCCGCTCCGGCGCCCACAGCATGTTCAGGCCCGTCAGGAGCAGGAATGCCCCGAACAGCAACACGATGGCGTGGTACTGCATCAGCGCAGACCCGATGGCGATGAATATCGCCCGAAACACGAGGGCACCGATGATCCCGTAGAACAGAACCCGATGCTGATAGCGGGTCGGGATCGAGAAGTACGCAAACACCAGGACGAACACGAAGATGTTGTCCACGGCGAGCGACTTCTCGACGATGTAGCCGGTCAGGAACTCGAGGCCGATCTGCCGCCCGGCTTCCGCCCCGAATGTGCCCGCGGCGTAGAGGTAGAAGCCATAGTTGAACGCGAGAGCGGTCGCCACCCAGACAACCGACCAGGCGAGCGACTCACGGAACGACACGACGTGGGCCTGCCGATGGAAGACGCCCAGATCGAGCACCAGCAGCAGCAACACGAAGCCGGTGAACGCGGCATAGAACCACCAGTACTCGGCGAACGGAAACAACAGGGGCATCTGCGCCTTCTCTCCCGGCCTCGCACCTGACCCGACGCAACCCGCCGCTGTCGTGTCACGCGTGACCCTGTTCACGATAGGCGCTGCAAGATATATAGACTAATAGATAGTTACAGGCATTTATATGCGGAATACCTATCTGTCACGCGAGGGTGTCGATCCGCCGCGCGAGCCCTACCCGAATACCTCGGTCTTCGCGGCCGCGGTGATCGCCAGCACGCCTGGGTG
>CAMCNL010000172.1 GCA_945876205.1 Candidatus Sulfopaludibacter sp. SbA3 | reverse complement strand
GATACCGCCCGCTTCGCCGGCGGCGATCATGTTCGTGAAGAGAGGGTCGAAGACCTTCGGGTGCTTCTTCATCGCGTCAGCGAGCGACGCGCCGCTCTCGACATCGGCGCGCGTCGCCAGGATGACGCCCGCGAAATTCTTGTCCTCCTCCTGCGTGCCGAGGATCTCGAGGCACTGTACGAGCGGCAGGCCAGCATCGATCATCACCGAGAACTGGCGGGTGAACACGGCGAGGTTCTTCGGATCGACGGACCGTGTCCTGGGCTTGCGCGCCGCCTTGGGCGCGGCCTTGTCCTTGACCGGGTTGATCTGCGTGACGAGCACCTGCTCGCGCCTGAGCGCGGCGACCGCCGCGTCGACCGTCTCGGCCACGCGCTCGCCGGTGACGTTCTGGCCCGCGCGCGTGCGCCCGCTGTATGCAAATGTCGCCATCTCTTACCTTCCTACCCCCGGCCGCGGTGTTGGCGATTGCCCCGGCCTGCCGAGCCCTGCCCCCGCGACCACGCCGACGCCGCGGTTGATCATCTCCTGCAGCTCGTCGCGGTTGGAGGAGGCGGTCATCGCGTGTTCGAGCGTCACCTGCTTCTTCATGTAGAGCGTCGCGAGTGACTGGTTGGCCGTCTGCATCCCGAGCTTGTCCTGGCCGGTTTGCATCGCCGAATAGATCTGATGGACCTTGTCCTCGCGGATCAGGTTGCGGATGGCCGGCGTCGGAATCATGATCTCGAGCGAGCAGACGCGTCCGCCGCCGATCTTCGGCAGCAGCGCCTGGCAGACGATGCCTTCGAGCACGAGCGAGAGCTGCGTGCGGATCTGGCTCTGCTGGTGCGACGGAAAGACGTCGATGATGCGGTTGATCGTCTGCGCCGCGGAGTTGGTGTGCAGCGTCCCGAACGTCAGGTGGCCCGTCTCCGCGATTCGCAGCGCCGCCTCGACCGTCTCCAGGTCGCGCATTTCGCCGATCAGCACGATGTCGGGATCCTCGCGCAGCGCCGCGCGCAGGGCCATCGAAAAACTCTGGGTGTCGCTGTGCACCTCGCGCTGGTTCACGAGACAGCCCTGGTGCTGGTGCACGAACTCGATCGGGTCCTCAATCGTGAGGATGTGTTCGTGCCGCTCCTTGTTGATCTTGTCGATCATCGCGGCGAGCGTCGTCGACTTGCCGCTGCCCGTGGGGCCGGTGACGAGGACGAGTCCGCGCGGCCGCTCCGCAAGGTTGGCGAGCACCGGCGGCAGGCCGAGCTCGCTGAATCCGCGAATCTTCTCGGGGATCAACCGGTAGACCGCCGCGACGGCGCCGCGCTGATTGAACATGTTGCAGCGGAAGCGCGCCAGCCCCTTGATGCCGAACGAGAAGTCGAGCTCCAGCGTTTCCTCGAAGCGCTTCTTCTGCGCGTCGGTCAGCACGCTGTAGGTCAGCTGCTTGGTTTCGGCCGGCGTCATCTCGGGGCCCTCCACCCGCTGGAGATGGCCGTGCACGCGGATCTGCGGCGGCGTCGCCGTCGTAATGTGAAGGTCTGAGCCTTCGAGCTCGACGACCTTCTTCAGCAGCTCGGGTAGGTTGGCCATTATCTGACGGTCTCCCTGACGATTTCTTCAATCGTCGTCACGCCATCTTTCACCTTGCGCAGGCCGCTGTTGCGCAGCGTCAGCATCCCTTCGTCGATCGCCTTCCGCCGGAGCTCGAGCGACGACGCGCCGACGAGGATCAGCTCGCGAAGCTCCTCGGTGACCTCCATGACTTCGTAGAGGCCGACGCGTCCCTTGTAGCCCGTGTTGTTGCATTTCTCGCAGCCGCGGCCCTTGTTGGGCACGACCGTCTTCGCGTCGTCGGCGCTGAACCCCGCCTGCACGAGCGCGGGAGCTGGTGTCGGATGCGGCTCCGAGCAGTGCTTGCAGATGCGGCGCACGAGGCGCTGCGCGCACACGAGGTTGAGGGAGCTGGCCACGAGAAACGGCTCGATGCCCATGTTCATCAGCCGGTTCACCGTGCTCGGTGCGTCGTTGGTGTGAAGTGTCGAGAGCACGAGGTGGCCGGTGAGCGCGGCCTTCACCGCGATCTCGGCCGTCTCGAAGTCGCGGATTTCGCCGACGAGGATGATGTTCGGGTCCTGGCGGAGGAAGCTGCGCAGGGCGGCGGCGAAATTGAGGCCGATGTTCTCGCGCACCTGCACCTGGTTGACGCCAACCATGTTGAACTCGACCGGATCCTCGGCGGTCATGATGTTGGTCTCGATGGTGTTGATCTTGGCGATCGAGGAGTAGAGGGTGTTGGTCTTGCCGGAGCCGGTAGGACCGGTGACCAGGACCATGCCCCAGGGCTTGGAAATCGCCAGCTCGAACCTGGCCAGCGACTCGGGTTCGAAACCGAGTTTGGTCATGTCGAGCATCAGCTTGTCCTTGTCGAGCAGACGCATGACGATCTTCTCGCCAAAGAGCGTCGGCAGCACGGACACGCGGAAGTCGATGTCCTTGGCCTGGCCGTTGTCCTGGAAGCGGATCTTGATGCGGCCGTCCTGCGGCAGCCGCTTCTCGGCGATGTCCAGCTTCGACATGATCTTGATGCGCGAAGTGATCGCGTCACGATACTTCAGCGGCGGCGCCATGATGTTGTAGAGCAGGCCGTCGACCCGGTAGCGGACGCGGTATTCCTTCTCGTACGGCTCGATGTGGATGTCGCTGGCGCCCTTCTGAATCGCCGACATCAGGATCACGTTCACGAGCTTGACGACGGGCGCTTCCTCGCCTTGCTTGGCCAGGAGCTCGGCGCTGATCTCCTCGAGATCCTCGAGCACCTGCACGTCGTCGGAGCCCTCGGCGAGCATCGAGATGTCCTCGATCGCCTTGCTGGCCACTTCGAGCGCACTGGCGGCCGCGCCGCCGCTCGCGGCCGCGGCGGCCGCCCTGCCGTAGTAGGTCTGGATGGCCTCGATGACCGCGGTCTCGGAGGCGACGACCGGTTCGACGTTGTAGCCCGTCATGAACTTGATGTCGTCCATGGCGAACACGTTGGTCGGGTCGGTCATCGCGATCGTCAGGGTCGCGCCGGCGCGTGACAACGGGACGATCTGGTATTTCAGCGCGGTGTCGGCGGGAACGAGCTTGATGACGCCGGGGTCGATCTCGAACTGGCCAAGCGCAATCGACGGGACGCCGTACTGCTTGCTGAGGAGCGCGGTGATCTCCTCGTCTTTCACGTAGCCGAGCTTGATCAGATTGAAACCGAGCTTCCCCCCATTCTGGCGCTGATAATTCAGTGCCTCCTGAAGCTGCTCGGGTGTGATGCGCTTCTCCTTGAGAAGGAGCTCGCCAATCCGGACCGCCATCTCGTTATCGAAGTCCCCTTAATAGACCCAGTGACAATTTCTGTCAAAAGGATACTCGCGCCGCAACGCCCCAGCCGCGGTCATCCGCCGATCCGCCCCTGACGACATGACCATCGACAAACATACCCGGCCGGAGTGACACGCTCAGGCCAGCGGTGGCGCTGCGTTCGCGCGCGCCAACCGTGTTGAAACGTCCCCCCGCCCGAATGCCGACGCGCTTGCCCGCCACCCACTGCTCGGCGCCAATCGCGACCACGCGCCGATCACCGGTGCCCGCCGAATACGCGCGAACGTCGGCGTCGAGCGCCACCGTGAGCGGGATGCCCGTGGCGTCCTCGGGATTGAACGCCGCGCCGACCCGCACTTGACGCTCCAGCCGAATTCCTGGTGCCCCGGGGCCCTCGGCCCCGAACTCGGGTTCGCGCACGTTGCGCACGGTTGCACCGAGCCGAACTGCGCCCGCTACCGCGAGCACACCGACATCCAGATCGAACCGGTTCTGCGTGTCCCCGCCCTCGAGCGTGCCGCGCAGGTACTTCAACGTCGTTCCGGCGTGAACTCCTGGAAGCACAGTCCGAAGGATGGTGACGCCAAGCTGGCTCGCCGCGAGCGAACGCATGGGCACTTCCGCCCCTCTACCTTGTCGGTTGGCACCGGCTTCCCCTGTAGTCGGGTCAAGAGGCTGTATGTCTTTGATGTGCAAGCGGTAATAGCCAATACCGAAGGGCGGTGTCGCCAGGGCAAACCAGCTGGCGTCATCGCGCCCGCTCGCCTCGGGGTCGCCGGTGCGCGTGACCGCCTTACCAATCGCGACGTCGAGAAATGGCCCTGCAGCCAGGCCTGCCGGGTTCCACCACGTCGCGCTGCTATCGGACGCCACCGCCACGAAAGCGCCGCCCATACCAAGCGCCCGGCTGCCCACTGATTCTGCAATCTGCGCCTGTGCGGACGTAGAAGCGGCCGTCAGCGTGACGCAGAGCAGTGCAACCCGAACGAAGAGGTGCTTGGCCATCGCGTATAATTTTGATGATTTTGAGTAGTCAAAATCTGACGGACTGAACAGAACCGAACTGTAATCGTATCAGGAGTTTGAGTGACCACTATGTCCGCCGGCTCGGCCAATCCGGCGCTGCTCGACCATCATTTCGACTCGCTTCCCGCCCGCGTCCTCGGCGTGCTGCGGTCGCCGCGAGCCACCCTCACGGCCGTCGCCAACGCCCCGCGCTGGGCCGGGGTCCTGGTCCTCACCTTCCTCATCTCGACCCTCAGCTCTGCCGCGCTCCTGCAAACCGATATCGGCCGCGTGGCCCTCGTCGACCAATGGGAGCGGACGGCCTCCGCCTTCGGCCAGAACGTCGATGACCGTCAGTACGCCGCCCTGGAAGATGCCAGCGCAAATGGGCCGGCATACGCGGCGATCAGCTCCTTCGCCAGCGGTCCCCTGCTGACGTTTGGCCTCGCGGGACTCCTTTTCGTGGTCTTCAATCGCGGGGTCGGCCGCAGGGCCACCTATCCGCAGCTCCTCGCGATCACGGCGCACGCCGGCGTCATCCTCGCGCTCCGGCAGCTCATTGCGGCGCCGGTGAACTACACGCGCGAAACGCTCGCCAGCCCGATGACCATGACCATCTTCTTCTCGATGCTCGATGAAGCGTCACCCCTCGCCCGCTTCTTCGGCGTCATCGACCTGTTCGTCGTCTGGTGGCTCGCGGTGCTCGCGATTGGCCTGTCAGTGCTCTACGGCCGGCCGGCGCGACGCGTGCTCCTGGGTCTCGTCGGCGCCTACGTGGTGCTTGCGCTGTTGCTGGTGATTGCCATGGCAATCACGGGAGGAACGGTTTGACGCGGAAACGGTGGCTGATTCTCGCGGGCCTCATCATTCTGATCGGCGCCGGGGCAGGCGCGAGATTCTGGTTCAACCGCCAGGACGTGCCCGCCGTCACCGTCGAAGCGCTCCGCGCGCGGGATCTCGAAGCCATCGTCTCGGCCTCCGGGAAGATCCAGCCAAAACGGCAGGTCAATGTCTCGGCCAACACGATGGGCCGGGTGACGCGCCTGTCGGTCGAAGAAGGCCAGCGTGTACGCGCCGGCCAGTTTCTCCTCGAAATCGATCCGCGGTCGCTCGAAGGACAGTTGCAGCGAGGCGAAGCCAGCGTCGCCGGGGCACGCTCCTCCCTGCAGCAGGCACGGACAAATGTCGAGCAGGCGCGCACCAACGTGGACCTGGCGCGGCAGAACCTGAAGCGTCAGGAAGAGCTCTGGAAAGGCGGCCTGACCACTCGCGAGGCGCTCGAGCGCGCGCAGAATGAACTGGCGGTCCGCGAATCGGACGTGAAAGCGCGAGAGCAGGAAGTCCAGACGCGCGAGGAACAGATCAAGCAGGAACAGGCGGGCCTTGCGACGACGCGCTACAACCTGAGCCAGGTGATCATCTCGTCCCCGATGGACGGCATCGTCACGCGCCGGAACATCGAGCAGGGCGAGAATGTCATGGTCGGGACGATGAACAACGCCGGCACGGTGCTGCTGACGATCGCCGACATGTCGGTGATCGAGGCAGAGGTCGAGGTCGACGAAACCGACATCCCCAACGTCACGCTCGGGCAGGAAGCCAAGGTCACGATCGACGCGGTGCCCGACCGGACGTTCCGCGGCAGGGTTACCGAAATTGGCAACAGCCCGATCCAGGCCACCGGCACACAGACCACGCAGCAGGCGACGAACTTCAAAGTCGTGATCACGCTCGAGGAAGAGGTGCCGGACGTGCGTCCGGGCTTCACCTGCACGGCCGACATCACGACGGCCACGCGGAAGAACGTCGTCTCGGTGCCGATCCAGGCGCTGGCCGTGCGTGAGATGTTGTTCGACGACAAGGGGACGCTGGTACACGAGCCGCCACCGGTGCGCCCGCGGCGCGGCTTCGGCGCGCCGAACGTCGAACCGACCGTGGCCGCGCCACCGGAGCCACCGCCCGGCCACACGCGGAAGGAATCGGAAGGGGTGTTCGTGCTCCGCGACATGCGCGCGGTGTTCGTCCCGATCAAGGTTGGCATCGCGGGCGAACGTTACTTCGAGGTCCTCAACGGCGTGGCGGCCGGCGACCGCGTGGTCACGGGGCCGGTCGCCTCGGTGCGCCAGATGGCCGACGGCGAGACGGTGAAGATCGCGGAGCCGCCGGCGCGCGCGCCCGCCCCGGCGCCCTGATGCACCAGATCCTCGAGTCGATCGCGATCGCGCTGCAGTCCATCTGGGCGAGCAAGCTCCGATCGTTCATGACCGTCCTCGGCAACATCGTGGCGGTGATGTCGATCGTCACGGTGGTCTCGCTGATTCAGGGTATGAACTCGATGGTGTCGAGCGCGATCGTCACCGACGTCGGCGCCGACGGCTTCACGATTCAACGCCGTCCTATCACGCGCACAGACGAAGAAGAAGAGCGCACCCGCAACAACCCCAACATCACGCTCGACGAGGCCGACGCGGTCAGGGCGTTCAGCCCGGCCATCGCCTCGGTCGCCGCCCAGGCCAATCGCCCGGGCAGCGTGACCTATCGCGATCAGGTACTGGACAGCGTCCAGATCCAGGGCGTCACCAGCGAGTACGTCAACTTCGCGACCTTCGACGCCGAACGCGGCCGATTGATGAGCCCCACGGAAGTGGAGCGGAACCAGCCGGTGGTCATCATCGGATTCGACGTCGCCAAACAGCTCTTCGGCGACCTCAATCCGATCGACCGGATCATCAAGATCCAGGGGGTCCACTTTCGCGTCGTCGGCGTCAGCGAGAAGAAGGGATCGGTCTTCGGCAACTCGATGGACCAGTTCGCGGTGATTCCGATCGGCACGCACATGAAGCTGTTCGGCTCACGCCAGAACCTGTCGCTCATGGTCAAGCCGGTGTCGACCGACGTGCTGCCGGTCGCCATGGACGATGCCACGGTGGCGCTGCGTGTGGCACGCCGCCTGAAGCCGGCCGAGCCCGACAACTTCGGCATCTTCACCTCGGACACCCTGCTCGGCCTCTATCACCAGGCGACCAACGGCATCTTCGCGGTGCTGGTCGGCATCGTGGCGCTGTCGCTGGTCGTCGGCGGGATCGTGATCATGAACATCATGCTGATGGTCGTGAGCGAGCGCACCCGCGAGATCGGCCTGCGCAAGGCGCTCGGCGCGCGCCGGCGGGACATCATGTCGCAGGTGCTGACCGAGTCGGTGACGCTGTCGACGGTCGGCGGCCTCGCCGGCATTGCACTCGGGTTTCTCGCCGCCCGCGTGATCTCCACGGTGACCCCGCTTCCGGCCCGCCTCGAACCGTGGTCGATTGTGCTGGGCATCGGCATCACCGCCGCGGTCGGGTTGTTCTTTGGGGCGTATCCGGCGTCGCGCGCAGCACGGCTCGATCCGATCGAAGCGCTGAGGCGCGAATAGGTGAAGATCCTGTTCAGCGAAATCATCGTGATGTCGCTCGCGACGCTGCGCGCGAATAAGCTCCGATCCGCGCTGACCGTCCTCGGCGTGGTGATCGGGATCACCGCCATCGTCGGCATGACGTCGCTCATCCGCGGGTTCGACCAGTCACTCCGCGACAGCATCCGCGAGCTCGGGCCCAACACCGTCTTCCTCGCCAAGTTCAGCGGCGTGAGCATCGTCGGTGGCGCGGACTTCGCCACGCTCCTGCGGCGGCCGAACCTCACGGTCGAGGATGCGCGGGCCATCGAGAAGCTCGCGCCGTCAGCCGGCATCGTCGACATCTGGCTTGGCGCCGGCGGACCGCCCACGCAGGAGCGCGTCGTCTACCGCGGCAACCGGACGAAGATGATGGGGATTCTCGGGGCCACCGAGAACTTCGCGTCCATCAACTTTCTCAAGCTCGAAGGCGGACGCTTTTTCACGACCAGTGAAGTGGACCGCCGCCGCAACGTCGTCGTCCTGGGCCAGACGCCGTACCACGCATTATTCGGCAACGTCGGCACCGATGCCATCGGCAAGAAAGTCAGGATCGGCGCGACCGAATACACCGTGGTTGGCGTCGTCAGCAGCAGGCCGTCGGCGGGCGGCTTCAATCTCGGACAGGATGACTTCGTCGTCATTCCCGAGACGACGTATCGCAAGCAGTTCGGCATCCAGATTTTCAGGCAGGGCAACGCCACGCACCAGAGCGTGCTGATCGCCGCCGCGCCGCGCAGCGACGCCGGGCGCGACCAGCTCGTGGCGGAGCTGCAGGAGATCATGCGCGTGCGCCACGGCCTGCGGCTCGATGAGCCGAATGACTTCGACCTCGTCACCCAGGACGCCGCGCTGGGAGTGTGGGATCAAGTCAGCAGCGCGACGTTCCTCGCATTGATCGTCATCTCGTCGATCGCCCTGATGGTGGGCGGCATCGGTGTGATGGCGATCATGATGATCTCGGTGACCGAGCGGACGCGCGAGATCGGCGTCCGCAAGGCCCTTGGCGCGCGCCGGCGCGAGATCCTCGTCCAGTTCCTGATCGAGGCCGTCGTGCAGACCTCCATCGGCGGCGTCCTGGGGATCAGCCTGGGGAGCCTGATCGGCGTCGTGATTCACTTAGCGACGGGCTT
>CAMCNL010000171.1 GCA_945876205.1 Candidatus Sulfopaludibacter sp. SbA3 | reverse complement strand
TTTTGCCTTCGTCCAAGACCAGCCGGACGGCGCCTTCCTTGAACTCGTCAGAGAACTGCCGGCGGGGGCGCCGGCCACTGCTGCTTCGGGACATGCGGGACATCGTATCCACCTTTCGGAACGTGTCCACGAAAGCGGATCAAGCACAGCCTGCCCGTGGCGAGCTTGGCGCGAACCGCCTTGTTCGTCGGGCCGATGCGACGACGGCCACCGATGTACGTCTCGTCCGCCTCGACCACGCCCGTCAGCTTGGCGAACACGCCATGGCATGGCGCAGCCGGTGATTGATGAACCACGCCGAGCGGTAGGTGACGCCGAGCATCCGGTGAAGCTGATGCGCCGACATGCCCTTCTTCGAGGCGGACATCAGGTGAATCGCCATCAGCCACTTGGAGAGAGGGATATGTGTCGCCTCGCGTGTTCGCGTTATCGCGGAGGTCCAATACGACGCCCATCGAGTCGTTTCAGGCCTTGCGTCGTCCGTGGAGCAAGTTATTACAGGTGCAGAAGGACGAGATTGTACGGCGGGTATAGGCAGAAAAGGCCGCGTCTGCGAAGAATCCTCGCACACACGGCCCCAGCCACCTAGTTACCCAGCGACCCAGCTACCTTAACGAACCTTCGGCTTGAAGTAGTCCACCGTCTTCAGCAGACCCTCTTCCAGTCCAATCTTCGGTTCCCAGCCAAGCAGCGTCTGCGCGCGGGTGATATCCGGCCGGCGCTGCTTCGGGTCGTCTACGGGCAGGGGGCGGTAGACGATCTTGCTGGTGGACCCCACCAGCTTGATGATCGTGCGGGCGATCTGTTCGATCGTCACTTCGTGCGGATTGCCGATGTTCACGGGGTCGTGCGTGTCCGCTTCCATCAGGCGCAGCAGTCCATCCACCAGGTCGGTGACGTAGCAGAAGCTGCGCGTCTGGGTACCGTCGCCGAACACCGTCACGTCTTCGTTGCGGAGCGCCTGCGACATGAACGCGGGAACGGCGCGGCCATCGCGAAGCCGCATTCTCGGTCCGTAGGTGTTGAAGATGCGGACGATCCTGGTGTTGAGGTTGTGGTACCGGTGGTAGGCGAACGTGATCGCTTCGCCGAAGCGCTTGGCCTCGTCGTAGACCCCGCGCGGTCCGATCGGGTTGACGTTGCCCCAGTAGGTTTCCTTCTGGGGATGCTCCAGCGGATCGCCGTAGACCTCGGACGTCGACGCCAGCATGAATCCGGCGTTCTTGGCTTTCGCGAGTCCGAGCGCGTTGTGCGTGCCGAGTGAGCCGACCTTGAGCGTGGGAATCGGCAGCTCGAGATAGTCGATCGGGCTTGCCGGGCTCGCCCAATGAAAGATGAAATCCACCGGTCCGTCGACGTCGATGTAGCGCGTGACGTCGTGGCGGATGAACAGGAAGTCCCGATCGCGCAGGTGCGCGATGTTCGCCATGTCGCCGGTCAGCAGGTTGTCGACGCCGACCACCGAATGTCCGCGATTGAGCAGGGCTTCGCTGAGATGAGATCCGATGAAGCCGGCTGCGCCGGTTACGACGATGCGCATGTGGACATTATGCGATTCCGCGCTGGAACAGGCCGCGCACGACGGTGAGCCACATGATCTTGATGTCGAGTGACACCGACCAGTGCTCGATGTAGTAGAGGTCGTACTCGATGCGCTTCTCGAGGGAGGTGTTGCCGCGCCAGCCGTTCACCTGCGCCCAGCCGGTGATCCCGGCCTTGACCTTGTGACGCAGCATGTACTGCGGGATGCGGTGCTTGAACTGATCGACGAAGAACGGCCGCTCCGGGCGAGGGCCGACGATCGACATGTCGCCTTTCAGCACGTTCCAGAACTGCGGCAGTTCGTCGAGGTCGAACCGGCGCAGCCAGCGTCCCACGGCGGTCGTTCGCGGGTCGTCATCGCGCGCCCAGATCGGGCCGGTCGAGTCTTCGGCGCCCAGTTCCATCGAGCGGAACTTGTAGACGGTGAACGCCATTCCGTCGAGCCCCATCCGTTCCTGCCGGTAGAAGACCGGCCCGGGCGACGAGAGCTTCACCACGGCCGCGATGATCGCGACGGGAATGGCGAGGACGAGCACCGCCGCGGTCGAGAGCACGACGTCGATCACGCGCTTGACGACCGTGTTGAATCCCTGGAGCGGCACGTCATTGACGTTGATGATCGGCAGGCCGTCGAGGTCTTCGAGCCGTGCGCGCAGCGCGATGAACTGGATCAGGTCGGGAACGATCTTGATGTCGATGCACTCGCGGCTGGCGATGTCCATCAGGTCGAGCAGCTTGGCGTGCTCCTCGAGCGGCAGCGCCACGTACAGGTGATCCACCCGCTCGCGCTGTCCGATCTCGCTCACTTCGGCGAGCGTGCCGAGCAGCGGCAGGCCGCGATAGCCGATGTGATCCCCGCCCGCGCGATCGTCCACGAAGCCCACGACCTGATATCCGAGCTCGCGGTGCTGAAGGATACGGTCGGCCACCATCCGGCCCAGATCGCCGGAGCCGGCGATCAGGATGCGCTTGAGGCCGATGCCTGCGCGCCAGCGGCGCTCCAGGATCTCGCGGACAAACTCGCGCGACATGTAGGTGAACGCCACGACGAGCGTGAGGAAGAACGCCCAGACCAGCTGTGAGACCTCGTAGGCGCCGGCGGCCTTGGCCGCTTCCGAGACGTAGTAGGTCTGCACGTAGAGCGTCGAACCGACGCCGAAGATCACGGCGAGGATGCTGCCGATGAGTACGGCAAAGAAGTCGTCCACGCGCGATCGGCCGCGCCGTAGCCGGTAGAGCCCCTGCACCTGGAAGGCGAGCGGCGTCAGCACCGCCACGAACGGCAGCATGTTGAGGTAGTTCTCGATTGGCGGATAGCCGCGCGTGACCGGAATGAGTCCGCTCTCGAAGCGAATGGCGTAGGCCAGCACGAACGCCCATGACGCGAGGAGCGCGTCGGTGATGACGTAGAAGGCGACGAGCAGCCGGTTGTAGCGTCTTACCATCGAGCTCCGGCGGGTGCGTCGACCGTTTCGGCGATCGCGTCCCGCATCTGCTGTATATGGCGGTCGCGCGAGAAGCGCTCGGCGCGCTCGCGGATCCGCGCGGAATCGAAGCGCAGGGTGGCGACACGTTCGAGCGCGGCGCTCACCTGTTCGGCGTTCGCTTCCGCGAAGAGGACGCCCGTCTCGCCGTCAGTCACCGTTTCGAGGGCGCCGCCGCGGGCCAGCGCCACGACCGGACGGCCACAGGCCTGTGCCTCGACCGGGACGATCCCGAAATCCTCTTCACCGGGCAGAATCACTGCCAGCGCCTTGCGGTACTCATCGCGGATGTCCGCGCTGTCGAGCCGGCCAAGAAATTCAACGTTTCGCGTGGCGAGCGCCTCGAGGCGTTCGCGGTCGGGGCCGTCACCGACAATTCGAAGCCCGGCTCCCAGCCGCTCACACGCCGCCATCGCCAGCTCGATCCGCTTGTACGGCACGAGCGCCGACACGATGAGAAAGTGACTGGCCGGTGTGATGTCGGCAGGGTAGTAGAAGACCGTGTCCACTGGCGGATACACGATCGTTGCTCCGCGATTATAGTATCGCCGGATCCGCCCCGCAACATGCTGAGAGTTCGCGACAAAGCGGTCCACGCGGGTCGCGGTCGCCGCATCCCACCGGGCCAGCCTCGCGAGCACCGGGCGGTAGAACCAGCGGCTCGCCGCCGCGCCCACGCGCGCCGGTCCGAAATAGGCGTCGAACTGATCCCACGCGTAGCGCATCGGGGAGTGGCAATAGCAGAGATGCTTCGCGCGTCCCGTCGGCACCACGGCTTTCGCGGCGCAGTGGCTCGAGCTGATGACCAGCTCGTACGGATCGAGGTCGAACTGCTCGATGGCAAACGGAAACAGCGGCAGGTAGCGGCGATAGTGCGAGCGGGCGAGCGGCAGGTGCTGGACCAACGAGGTGTCGATGCGGTGGCGCTCGATCGCCGGGGAGACCGATCCGCGGTCGTGGAACAACGTGAAGATGTCGGCGTCCGGGTGCAGCTCGCACAGCGCCTCGAGCACCTTTTCGCCGCCGCGCATGCCGGTGAGCCAGTCGTGGACGAGCGCAACCCGCACTACGGCCTGGCTCCGACTTCGTGATACAGGTCGCGCGTTCGCGCGACGGACCGCTCCCACGAAAACTCGCGCGCGCGGATGGGACCTTTGCGCCGCAGCTCGGCGGCCAGCGCCGGATCGGTGAGCACGCGCCGGATGCCGTCGACGATCGAATCGACGTCGTATGGATCGACCAGCACCGCCGCGTCACCCGCGACCTCGGGCAGCGACGACACGTTGGACGTGACGACCGGCGCGCCGCTGGCCATCGCCTCGAGCGGCGGCAGGCCGAACCCTTCATAGAGCGACGGAAAGACGAAGACCGCCGCGAGGCGGTACAGGATCGCCAGCGTCTCGTCCGGCAGGTAACCGAGGAAGCGGACCTGCTTGTGCAGCTTGTGCTGGTGCACGGCGCGCCGCAGCGCAGGGAGCTTCGAGATCTCGTCGCCGATGATCAGGAGCTTGAGATCATCGAACCCGCTCTTGCGCAGGTCGTCGAACGCCTCGATCAGCCGCACCAGGTTCTTGTGTGGCTTGATGTTGCCCGCATACAGGACGAACCGGTGATCGAGCTGGTAGCGCTCGCGCACGCGCTCGACATCTTCCTGCGCCGGCTCCACCCAGAAGTGCTCATCGATCGCGTTGTAGACGACCATGATTTTTTCCGGCGGCACGTTGAAGAAGTGCAGGATGTCGCGCTTCGACGCCTCCGACACGGTGAGGATGCAGTCGGAGCGGTGCGCCGCCAGCCACATCGACGCCTTCGCGTAGACGTACGCCGCGCGGTTCGGCAGGTACTGCGGAAACATCAGGTGGATGCAGTCGTGGATCGTCACCACCGACCGGCAGCGGATCGCCGGCGGCAGCACGTAGTGCGGCGCATGGAAGACGTCCGCTCTCTCGCGGTTGAGCACGTAGGGAATGTGAATCTGCTCGCGGACGGAATAATTGGGGGAGGGCTCGAGCACCGTGCGGAAGTTCGGTCCGAGCTGGCTGGCGACGCCCAGGTCGGACTCGTGGCAGAGCAGGACGTACTCCGTGTCGCCATCGATGCGCGCGAGATGCCGGAGCAGGTTCCGCGTGTAAGTGCCGATGCCGAAGTCGTGCAGCTTACGCGCGTCGATCGCGATTCGCATTCATGGACATTATATCGGTGCGATCGCGGCGAAGCGGGTTCAGTTCCAGCCCGTCCAATCGAGCTTGTGCTGCCGGCGGAGATCGCGTGTGACTCCCGGGAACACGCCGTTCCTGCGCGCGGCCTCGCCGGCCTTGCCCAGCTCGTCCCGGATCGTCGCCGCGTTCGAGCGGACGCTCTCGAGCCAGCTGTTGCAGTCGTATTCGGAGACGTTGGCCAGGCGGACGCCGTTGGGCTCGTAGACGGCAAACCACGCGTGATCGCCGCCGCGGGCGGCGCTCGCGACGCAGTTCCTGGCGTATCGATTCCAGTAGTGATCGAGCTGCTCGGCGTTGCGCGCCGCCCACTCGAGCGTCTTGCGATACTCCTGCTCGCCCCTCTGGCGCATCTGATCGCCCTGCGATGACGGTCCACTCATCGCGCGATTGAGGCCCTCGAGCGGCGTGCCGCCCGCCGAGGACGCCTGCGGCTGACCGTTGAGGAGCGGGGTCGCATGGTCGATGGCGACGGCAAACGCCAGGCCTTCGCCAATCTGGCGCGCGATGCCCATCGAGTTGACGCCGATGACGATGCCGTTGCGATCCACCAGTGGTCCGCCGCTGTTGCCGGGATTGATCGCCGCGTCGGTCTGCAGGAGCGTGATCGAGCCAGCCTGCCGCACGGCGCTCACGATCCCGCGCGTCACCGTGTTCGAGAGGACGCCGAGCGCGGATCCGATGGCGATGACTTCCTGGCCGACACGTACGTCGGCTGCCGCGCCAAGACGCAGGACGGGCTGCGACGGGTTGGGGTTGTAGACCTGGATCATCGCAAGGTCGCTGCCTTTTGACACGCTCGCCACGCGTCCCGAGTACTTCCTGTCGCCGATCTGCAGTTGCACCGACGACTGTCCATCGACGACGTGCTCGTTGGTCAGGACGTAATCGGGGCGGACGAAGAAGCCGGTGCCGCGGGACTGTCCGGCTTGAATCGAGACGACCGCGGGGAGCGTGCGCGCGATGATGTCCTCGAACGACGCGGCCACTGCTGCCGGAAGGGCCAAAGGCGTCGCCGGCACACTGAGGGCAGGGCGTGAGCTGTCTGCGGAGGGAGCAGGCGCCGGGGGAGTGGTCGCCATGTCCGCCACCGGCTTGGGCTGCGGCGCCTCGGTGGGAGTCGCGGCCGGCGCGGGCGCCCACAAGGATCGGAGCGGAATCGCCGCGAGGCCCAGTCCAAGCACGAGGCCCGCGACCAGCATCAGGCTGCCGCGATGACTCGAGGCCGGCGGCGCTTCCGCTGCGGGGGGCTGGGGGATGGCGGTCTCCGTCTCGGCGAGACGAAATCCGCACCGGCACTCCTCGACGCGTCGCGGCACTCGCCGGCCACACGATGGGCAATTCCAGACGAAATGCTCGGGACTATCCATAGGACAACAATCCGGAGGGGGTCTCTCGTGTATCGGCCGGAGTTACCGGGTCGTGCAGGTCGAGCCGTCGGCCAGCGAGGCGGGCCGCTGGCCCCGTCAGAGGCCTCGCAGTTTCAGGTATGCGCGTAAAACGGGCACCCAGCCTGGGTGGTGCTTCTCGTAAAACGCCAGTTGGCTCCGGCGGTAGGCCTCCTCGGTCGAGCGCGGCGCGGTGGACGCGGAGCGGCCGCGCAGGTGCACGACTTCGGCGGTCGGCAAGAAGAGCACGGTCCGGCCGCGCGCTCGAATCGCGGCGCAGAAGTCGACGTCCTCCGTGTACATGAAATAGCGTTCGTCCATCAGTCCGACGGCCTCGGCGTCGGCGCGGCGCACCATCAGGCACGCGCCGCTGACCCAATCGACCGGTCGTTCGCGACGAGTAAGCCGGTCCACGTATCCGCTGATGAAGGGCAGATGGTTATCGTTGCCGATGACCAGGATCTTCTGCCGCAGCTCTGCGAACGGAGAGATCATCGCGCCGAATGACAGCTCAGCGCGTTGCTCACCGTCGACAATTCGGGGCCCGACGACGGCCACGTTCTGGCGGGCATCGAGCAGCGCCACGAGCCGATCGATGGCCTCGGGTCGCGCAATCGCGTCCGGGTTCAAGAGCAGCAGCAGCTCGCCAGACGCTTGCCGGATTCCGAGGTTGTTCGCTGCGGCAAAGCCCAGATTGGCGCCCGCGTCGATGACCCGAGCCGCGGGCCAGCGTTCGCGAATCACGGCCGCCGTGCCGTCAGTCGAGGCGTTGTCGACGACGATGATGTCGTGGTCGACCGCGGGCGGCGTGCGGATCAGCGACTGCAGGCAGGTGTCGATATATCCCCGCGAGTTGTAGGTGACGATGACGATCGACAGGCGGGGCATGGAAATGGAATTCATCGGCCGCAACGGACCAGTATTTTGAGCACCTTCTCGGCGCAGTCGCGCCAGGAGTAGCGGGCGAGTACGCCGGTGGCTTCGCCGAGGATGCGCGTGCGCTCGGTCTCGTCGAAGAGCACGCGGTCGAGCGCCGCGTCGATGAGGGTGGGATCGGGTCGCGCGACGTAGGCCGCCGCGCCGCGATAGATCTCACGCGCCACCGGCGTGTCGAGGACGACGACCGGAATGCCGGCCGCGAGCGCCTCGAGCGGCGTCAGCCCGAAGCCTTCGTACTCGGAGAGGAAGACAAATCCACGAGCACTGGCGTAAAGGGCAGCGAGCTCGTCCTCGCTGACATACGAGCGAATCCGGATCCGGTCACCGATACCAGCCTGGGCGATGAGCTGCTGAAAATCGACCGGAGGATTCGTCCGGTCGTCGCCGACGATCTCCAGCCGCGTCCCCGGACGCCGCTTTGCCAGTCGCCCGAAGGCAGCAATCAGTTCCGTCAGATGTCGCCGGTTGAACAGGGAACCGACATAGAGGAGCAGGTCGTTCCTCTCATTCTCGATGCGGCGCGGACCTTTACGGTCCGCGGCAATGTAGATCACCTCGATCTTTTCCGGATCAATCCCGAGGTGCTGAACGATCTCGCGCTTCGAGAATTCGGAAATCGTCACGACCTTGCACGCCCGCCGCGCCGTCAGCTTCGCCAGCGTCCGTCTGCGGAGCCCTTCCTTCCATCCAAACCACTCAGGATGGGCGGCGAAAGAGACGTCGTGGATGGCGACCACGATTGGGACGGCGGAAAGGATCGGTCCCGTGTAGCCGGGTGAGAAGAGCACGTCGGCGCGCGCCTCGCGTACGAGGCGGGGAAGCGTGAATTGCTCCCACGCGGTGCCGCGTCCTTCCTGCGGACCCGGTGCGCACAGGACGATCTCGTGCGCGGCAGCCGCGGGTAGATCCTTCCAGGCCGCCAGTATCTCGGACAGGTACCGCCCGACGCCGGTCGGCTTGCCGTGCAGCTCACGCGCGTCGATCGCGATTCTCATCGCGCGCGTTCCCCGCGCCGCCGGACGGCATCGACATAGGCCCGGCGCAGCGTCGCCGCCGAGGCGTCCCAGGTGAACGTCTTCGCGCGCGCGAGACCGGCGCGGCGCGCCTCGGCGGCGGCGCCTTCGTTGGTCGCCAGGTGCTCGATAGCCGCCGCGAGCTCCACGGCATTCTCCGGGTCTACCAGCGTGCCTCCATTGCCAACGACCTCCGGCAGCGATCCACGATTCGACGCGACGAGCGGCACGCCCGCCGACATCGCTTCGAGCGCGGTCAGTCCGAATCCTTCGTCGAGCGACGGAAGGACCAGGACGCGCGCGGATGCGAACAACCGCTCCCGGTCCTCGCCGCTCACGTACCCCACGTGTCGTACATGCCCGGCGAGCGGCGGCTCGGCGATCCGCGCCAGCCAGTCGGTCGCCGCCGCGGTGGCGCGGCCAGCCAGGACG
>CAMCNL010000170.1 GCA_945876205.1 Candidatus Sulfopaludibacter sp. SbA3 | reverse complement strand
TGCGCCACGCTGCTCAGCCGGCCGATCTTCGACGAAGGCACATACGGCACGGTCCGGTTTCACCAGCGATCGGTGCGGGAGTATCTGACCGCCGAATGGCTGCATGCGCTCCTCGTTGACGAAGGCTCTCGCGCGCGGATTGAGGACCTGTTCTTCCGGTCGCAATATGGCATCGACGTGGTCGTCCCCACGATGCGACCTGTGCTTCCCTGGCTCGCTATCCTTGATGAACGTAGCCTCGCCCGCGTGTGTCGCGTGGCGCCCGAGATCATTTTCGAAGGCGGCGATCCGAGTCAGCTGCCGCGCGAGACGCGGAGTCATATCCTGCGCCAGGCCTGCGAGCAGCTGGCGCAGCCTGCGTATGGCCAATCCTTAACCGATTATGCAGCCGTCCAGCGGTTTGCAAGTGTCGATCTCACCGACGACATCAAGGCGTTGCTCGCTCAGTATTCAGAAGTCAACCGACGGACATTCGAGGGTAGGCGGGTCTTGCGACAGTAGCCGCTCGACCTAGCCTTGGTGCGCGCGATGCTCGCACGCGGGCTGTGCCCAATTCTGCCGGCACGGAAGCGCCGCGGCTCAGGCACCCGCGGACGAGAATCTGGTCACTCTCTACGGCTTCGATCGAGCCTGATACTCAAGCGCAGAAATCACGAAAAAAGGCACCGAGCTCTTGGAGAAGAGCCTCGGTGCCTCGGTGACTCGGTGTGTCGTCTCAGCGGGCGGCGATCGCTCAGTTAGAAGTCATACCCAATCCAGACCGCGAACCGCGGCTTGCGGAACTCGGCGCTGCCGCCGGCGGCGGCGAACTGGACGTCTTCCCAGTCCTTGTTGAGGAGCGTGCGCCACGCCCAGTCGAAGTGGACCGGGAAGCCGAGCGCGAACGTCTCGAGACCCAACCCGTAGGACGCGCGCGCGTCGATCAGACGAAGGCCGTCAACGGGTGTTGGCGGTCCGAAGACCGGGATCCCTGCGCCCGTGAGGGGGTCCTGGTTGTAACGGACAATCGGCCTCACGAATTCAGCCTTGTTCGAGAACCACTTGAACGGCTGGTCGGCAAAGCTCCCGCCGCCGAGGTTGGCAAAGAACACGCCTCGAATGCCGCCGAGCACGCCGAGCGGCGTGAGCATCGCTTCGATGAAGGGGAAGCGCAGCTCCGCGTTCACGAACGCCGACTCGGAGCCGAGGAATTCGAGGTACTGGTAGCCCCGCATCTCGGAGTTGCCGCCGAAGTAGAGGAAGTCCGGCGAGTCGCCCCAGCTCTTGAAGCCGCGGACCCGGGTTGCGAGCAGGCCCGAGCCGCCCAGGCGCAGATAGTGCCGCAGGTCGACGTCCGCCGTCTGCCGCGAGAGCGTGTTGCCGATCTTCGGCGCCACCTCATACGAGAGCCGCATCGTGTTGCCGGCGAGCGGTCCGAACTCGCGGAACACGGTCGTCTCCTGCACGAAGTTGAGGCCGAGCGGCACGAAGGTGCCGTTGCGGAAGAGCGAGCGGCCGAATTGCTGCTGCTGATAGCTGTTCGAGAAATCCTCGAGGGACGGATCGTTGAACTGCTCTTTGTACTGGAGCACGCCGCCGACCACTTCGAGCCTGCGGTAGCGATCGATCGGCCAGATGCCGAAGGCGCTGCCGCCGCGGATCGTGCGGGTCGCCACCGCGAGGTCGCGGTCGATCAAGCCCGAGAACCGCGGGTCGTAGAACACGCCCTCGAGCTGTCCGTAGAAGAACTGCGTCTGCGAGTAGCCCTGGACCGCGTAATTGAACCGGCGCGAAATGTTCAGGAACGAGAACGACATCGTCCGGTACTGCGAGATCGACGCGGCGTAGAAGCTGAAGTTCTTGTCGCCCAGCACGTCGCTGAAGCTGACCGCGGATCCGCCGAACACGTCGCCGCCGCTGGTGATGCCGACGTTGACCGGCGGCCGGCCGTCGAGGAACAGCTTGTCCCACGTGCCCTTGGTCCGCTTGTTCTCGGTGACGAGGGTGTGCGAGAGCGGCGCCTGGAAGTCGATGATCGGGCCAGGCGCGCCGAAGTCGGCGCTCGCGGCCGTCACGATCGGATCCTTCCGGTCGAGCGTGTGCAGCTCGTACTCGTTCTTGTAGTAGGTGACGAAGGCGATCCGGTTGTTGTTGCCCTCGCGCAGGACGACGGCCGACGTGTTGCCGCCCACGGCGTCGGTGTACTGCTTGAGCTCGCCGGTCTTCAGGCTCAGCGTCCAGATGTTGTAGATGTTGCCGTTGCGCGCGACATCAGGTTCGATCGGCTGCCCGGGATCGGTGGCGGTCGACGAGAACACCAGCGTGTCGGCGTCGAGGAACTGCGCCGACGAATCGTCGTGCGTGCCGAACGTCACCTGGGTCTTCACGCCCGTGGCCACGTCCAGCCGGAACAGCTTCTCGCTGCCGCTCACGCGCGCAAGGTAGACGATCGAGCGTCCATCCGGCGCCCAGGTCGGGCCTGAATCCGCGAAGCCGTCCTTCGTCAGGTTGACGATGTCGTTGGTGGCGAGGTCGACGACGAAGATGTCGCCGACGCCGCCCTGGAGCGCGGCGAACGCGACCTTCTTGCCGTCGGGCGAGATGTCAGGCGACTCCGGGTCGTCCACCGCATTCATCTCGATGCGCTGGTCGACGTTGCGGTTGAGGATGTTCTGCAGGATCAGGTTCCGCGACTTCTCCTTGCGGACGAAGTAGGCGATGCGATCGCCTGACGGGTCCCAGGACATCCAGGGAACCATGTTCACCCGCATGCCGTTCTGGATGATGAACTCCCACCCCTTGTCCTGGTCGAAGCCGCTCGTCAGGTTGCGGATGACCGCGCCGTCCTTCGCCGAGACCAGCACGATGTCCAGTTCGTAGTCCTTGGAATTGCCAGTGACCACGGCGATCAGGTCGCCAGAGGGTGAGGGCTCGATCGAGACAGAGCCGTTGAATGGAGTCTTCTCCCGGTCGGGCGCCAGGTTGCGGCCGTAGTCGGCGGGCCGCTCCTTGTCACGGAACGGCTTGAACCGATCCTTGATGTACTTCTCGAACTGCTGATCGAACTCCTCCGGCGTCAGCCGGAAGGCTTCCATGTAGGCGTCCTCGCCGCCGCCGATGACCGCCTTGCGCAGCGAGAACATGAACTGGCGGACACCTTCCTTGCCCCAGCGCGACTCGATGAACTCGAACACCGCGTGCCCGAGGTTGTAGATCAGCCGCGGGTTCGAAAACTGTCCGTAGCCTTCGAGCTTGCTCATCTTCGGGATGATGTCGGCGACCGCCGCGTCGCGCACGGTCATCAGGTCGACCGGCCGCCAGACGCCGGTCATGTAGTCGGACTGGCCTTCGTTCATCCAGAGCGGGACGCTGCGGCGGATGAGCGACGTCGGGATGATGTCGAACTGGAAGACGTGCGTCAGCTCGTGGATGACCAGCCGGTAGAGCAGGTCGGGCGGTTCATCCATCGGCATCAGAATGCGGTCGCGCGACGGCTCGGCAAACGCGCCGACGCCTTCCTGCGCGGCGCCCGGGATGACGTTCTGCTGCTGGAACTCGCTGCTGGTCTTGAAGAGGATGAGCGGGACCTTGAAGGCGAGGTCGTGCTTCAGGTCCGAGCTGATCTGCTGGTACGCGCTCTCCGCGTAACCCGCCATCCGCTCGAGGTGCTGCTCGATCTCGGGGTAGTAATAGATCTCGAAGTGATCCGTCGTGTAGATCTGCCACTTGAAGTGGTCATAGCGGATCTGGTTCTTCCCGAAGTACGGGATGTACGGGGTTTGAGCGACCGCCGGAAGCGGCGCCAGTAGGATTGCGGCCACCACGGCTGCGGCCACCAAGGTTGCTGCCGCATCGCGGCCAGGACGCACGCTCATAAGTTCTCCTCTTCTCAACCTGTGGGGCGGCAGCAAGGGACGTACCGATGAGTTTTTATCAAAACCGGGTCGATTTGAACCAGACGATATCATGCCCGCGCCGACTGTCCTCATCCACGAAATTCGCCTCTCGTATACTGTCTCCGGAATAAAACGGTCCGATTCCGGGTTGTACCTCCGGATGTGCACATGCCCTCCATCGTCCCCTCACCATCGTTCGCGGCAGAGGCCATGCGCCTGCTCGAGCCGCTGTATGCGACGGCGATGCGGTTGACGCGAAACCGCTCGGACGCCGAGGACCTCGTCCAGGACACCTTCGTAAAAGCCCTGCGCTTCGAGGATCGCTTCACCCCCGGGACCAATCTGAAAGCCTGGCTGTACACGATTCTCCACAACACCTGGAAGAACCGCCTGCGCGGCGCCGCGCGCGAGCCGGTGGACGTCGACAGCGATCGGGTCGAGGAGGCCGGCGCGCAGCCGGCAGATAGTGCGGGCGGGGCCGCCGTCGAGACCCCCGAACGCATTCTCCTCCGGGCGACGCTCGACGCCGATCTGCAGGCGGCGCTCGACGAGATGCCGGAGGCCTTCCGCCAGGCGGTGTGGCTGCGCGACGTCGAGGAATTCACCTACGCCGAGATCGCCGAGATGCTCGGCGTGCCGGTGGGCACCGTGATGTCGAGGATTTCGAGGGGACGCCGGATGCTGGCGCAGAAACTCCGCGGGGTGGCGCCGCTTGGGAAGACACATGGGTAAGCACTGCGGCCGCATACTCGAGCGGCTGGCCGCCTTCGTCGATCACCTGCTTTCCCCAGAAGAGCAGGCCGAAATCGAGCAGCACCTCGGCCGTTGTCCACCCTGCCGGACGTGCGCGTCTGAGGAAGACACCGCCCGGATCGTGCTGAAGGCGTGCGCGCCACGCCTTCGATCGGCCGCCGTGTCCCCCGAGCTTCGGTCCCGCTGCGAGGCGTCGCTGCGCAAACGGAAGCGATAGAATGGTGGAAGACATGGATCAGGAACAACCCAGCGTTCCGCCCGAGGCCGACGCGCCGCCCGACCGCCGCAAGGCGGCGTGGATCGGCATGGGCGCGCTGCTCGTGGCCCTCGTCCTGCTCGCGTTTCTCTCCGGCCCGAGCGGCATCAACCCGGACGCCGACCAGCCGCCGCCGGCCGCCGACGGGAAGCTGGCGACCGCGACCGCGGCAGACCCGGATGATGCGAAGGCCGCCGGCACACAGGCCCCGCTCCACTTCACGCTGAAGGACATGAACGGCGTCGAGGTGAAGCTCGCCTCGTTCAAGGGCAAGGTCATCCTGCTCAACTTCTGGGCGACCTGGTGCGGTCCGTGCCGCGCCGAGATTCCGGCGCTCATCGAACTGCAGAAGCAGTACGCCGACGATCTCGTCGTGCTCGGATTCTCGGTCGATGATCCGGTCGCCAAGCTCAAGCCTTACGCGAAGGAATTCCAGATCAACTATCCGATCCTCGTGGGACTCGGGCGCGAAGACGTGCAGGAAGCGTTCGGTCCGCTGTGGGGGATTCCGGTCTCGGTGATCATCGCGCGCGACGGCACGATTCAGAAGAAACACTCGGGCATCGCCAGCAAGGAACAGTTCGAGCGCGAGATCCGGACCGCGCTCGGTGTGTAGTATGATCGCGCTATGTTGAAAGGCTTCGCGCACGCCCGTCTCGCCTGCGGCTGCAGGCTCGCGTTTCGCGACGGCGTCGAAGGCAGCCCGGTGACGGTTGTCGTCGATGAGAAGGGCGTTCACTGCGTGATGTCGCTGCACGTGCGCGACCTGCCGGTGTACGACTTCCGTGAAGCCCTGCGCCCGCCGACCCGCTCCCTGCCGCTCGAAGAAGAAGAGTACGAAGAGGAAGGCTAGAACTTCACCTTCAGCTCAGCCACAAGCGGCAGATGGTCGGATGCGATCAGCGCCGCTCGCGTTCGCGGCAACTCCATCTTCACCACCTCCACCTGACCATCGTAGTAAATGTGATCGAGATGTAACATCGGGAACATTCCCGGGTACGTCTTCCGCCGCCGCAGGTGCTGCCGAAGATCGATGCTCTGCAGCTTCTCGCTGAGCATCTGCGTCGCCCACCCCTTGGTCCACTCGTTGAAATCGCCCAGCACGATCTTCGGCTGATCGATGCGGCGATCGTGGACGATCGCCGCCAGTCTCGATGCCTGGTATCGCCGCTCGAGAAACGCGGTGCCCAGATGGACGTTGTAGAGATGCAGCGTATCTTCACCGATCGCGATGTCGACGCGCTGGCAGCAGCGCGGCTCGCACGTCTTCCACGACAGGTCGTACTGCGTGTGATGCAGGATGGGGAAGCGGCTCAGGACGACGTTGCCGAAGAGCGACCCCCGCAGGTGCCGCGTCGACGCCATCACCCAACCCATGCCAAGCAGCGCGCCGATCTCCTCGGCATGACCCGCCGAACTGGCACCCGCGCCAATCACCTCTTGCAGCGCGACGACGTCTGGCTCGATGGAGCGGATGACCTCGGCGGCCCGTGCCGGAATCGTGCGGCCGTCCATGCCCCGGCAGCGGTGGATGTTGTAGGTGGCGATGCGAAGCGTGCGCCAGTGCGTCTCACTCATTCGAGAACTAGAATAGTCGAATGGCCAAGCTGAAGAGCGAGCTCGAGCTCACCTGCCCCTGCTGTCACTCGGTGCTCGTCGTCGATACCAACCTTGGCCGCATCATCTCGCACAAGGAGCCCGAGCGCGGCGACAAGCCAGAGCTGGGCCAGGCGGGTCGCATCCTGGCGGAGGCCGACAGGCGGCGCGAAGCGCTCTTCGAGCAGTCGGTCGAGGCCGAAAAAGGGCGAGACGATGCGCTGGCGCGGCGGTTCGAAGAGGCGTTGAAGCAGGCGAACAAGGAGCCGATCACGAGGCCGTCGCGGGACTTCGATCTCGATTGACACGAAGGCCACGAAGGATACGAGGGCCACGAAGGACACGAAGATCACGAAGGTTACGAAACCTTCATCCTCGTTCGCGGAATTCTGGCGGTAGCGTCGTCCAACGATCGCGGCCCTTGTAGTACTTCCACGGCTTGTAGCCGTGGGCCTGGTAGAACGCGCGGTACTTGCGGCGTAAGCGGTCGGCGCGTTCGGCTGAATACGCGATGCGCCGGTGCGGCCAGTCGAGCAGGAGCTGCTCCACCTTCCACACGTTCTTGTTCAAGAGCCGCCAGTCGTAGTGTCCGAGCACGCGCAGGTCGACCACCGCGTACGCCTTGATGCCTCCCGTGAAATCGATGTACCCCTCGAAGTAACTCAGCGCGAGTGCGCGCGGCGTCGCGAACACCGGCTTGCGTCCGTGCAGTCCCGGGTCGCGCGATCGCGCCACCGATCCCCATCCCTGCGGACCTCGATACACGAAGATGACGTGATCGAGCAGATCGATCGATTCGAAACTGAGGACGAGCGGGGGATAGCGATGCTGCTCGAGGATGGTGGCCGCCGACAGCGCCGCCTCGAGGCAGTGGGCGGTGCCGGTGCGCACCACGCCGCGAAAGCTGCGGAGCGTCTCGCCGCCTTTCTCGGTGTTATAGGGAAGGTCGTTGAGCCAGTGCTGCACCGCGCCGGGCGTGCGGAGGCGCGCGATCACCCGGCGCTCCGCCGGCGTGAAGGCGAGAACGGGCGGCTCGGCCGGATCAGTGCGCGGGAGCGGGAGCCGCTTTGAGATCGGCAATGAGTTCGGCCGGCGTCCACATGTTGCCGGAATAGGCCTTCACCAGTCGTCCATCAGGATCGATGACCGCGGTCCGCAGGTTGTGCTCGAGGGCTGCACCCGGCGTGCGTGCCTCCGCGGTGACGCCAAAGCTCTTCGCAAAGCTCGCGACCTCCGCGGGGTCGCCGGTCACGAAGTGCCAGACCGCGGGATCGGCTTTCAGGCTCTGCGCGTGCTTCTTCAGCACGGCCGGTGTGTCGAACGCCGGATCGAGCGTCACCGACACGAGCTGGACGTCGGCGAGCTGGGGTGTCTTCTTCACGGCGTCCTGCACCTGCTGGAAGTGCTTGTCCATCAGCGGGCAGAAGTCAGGCAGCGGGCAGCGCGTGTAGATGAACGTCAGCGCGACGCGGTGGCCGCGGAGCGATGAGATGGGACGAGGCGCCTGGTCCTGATCGACCAGCGCCTTGTCGGGCACCGGATCTCCCGGGTCGATGAAATCGGACGCGGACACCGCCGGGCCGGCGGACGGATCCTCGATTGGCGCGCTGCCGGTCTTGGTGATTGCGGTCAGGTTGGCGTCGAGCTCGCCGACTTCGAGCGTCGCGGTGATCAGGTCTCCCGGCTGCCGGCCTTCGAGCAGCGACGCGCTCTTCACCTTATAGGGCATCGTCATCGCCGGCATGAACCCGGGGATGTCCTCGTGCTTGACGAGCACTTCCTGCTCCTCGGGCTTGATCGACAGAATCTGTCCCTTGAGCTCGTAGTGCTTGGGCGGGGGCGAGGCCGGGCGTCCGCATGCGGCGGCGGTGAGCACCAGGACCGCCATCAGAAGTCGCAACATGACCATTGCCAGTAACTGTAACAACTTTCAGGGGGATTCGAATCGGGTTACGCTTGAGACCGATGGCGTCCAGACTGGTGCGCGGATCGATAAAGGGCGTTATCGCACTTGCCGTGCTGGGAGCGCTGGCCGTGCTGTTCGTGCGGTCGGCCGACACCTCCCGCTCAGAGCCTTTCGTCGTCTCGCGGGATCGGCTGGCGGGCTGGCGCCTCGAGCTGGAAGCGGATGCAGCGTCCGGAACGCTGTTGACGCTCCGGTCCGATCCGCAACTGGTCACGCAGGTGTCGCGGCAGACATTCGTCCGGTTGGCTGAGTCCCAGAATACGCCGGGCAGGCCCGGCATCCCGCTGGTGCTGCGAAGCGAATACGAGCGCGCGCTGAGCGGCAGGGTCACGCCGGAGATGCTCCTGCGCGCCGCGCGCGAGGCCGGCCTCGAGGACGCGACGTTTGCGCCACGATGCCTGGTCGTCCGCCGGCTGAGTGAGCCGCGGGCGCCCCGCGCGGTCTATTTCATCCACTTCGATGCGCCGCAATTCGGCGTGTTCCGGCAACAGGTCGCGCAGCTCCTGCGCGGCGCCGGCGGCGACCCGTCGCTCTTCGATCCCGCCGCGCTCTCTCCGGCGCTGATCGTGGCG
>CAMCNL010000169.1 GCA_945876205.1 Candidatus Sulfopaludibacter sp. SbA3 | reverse complement strand
GCAGAGCACGTCCTTGGTAAGGACGAGGTCACCAGTTCGATCCTGGTCATCGGCTCCAGTTCAAGTACGGCATTAGGTAACGACGTTATTCACCAGTAAGAGCGAGCGCAGAATTCATGGCTAAAGAGAAATTTGATCGTTCGAAACCGCACGTGAACGTGGGAACGATCGGGCACATCGACCACGGCAAGACGACCCTGACGGCGGCGCTCACCAAGGTGGCGGCGGACAAGGGGTGGGCGAAGTTCGTGCCGTATGACGAGGTGGCGAAGGCGTCGGAATCGCAGGGCCGCCGCGACGACACGAAGATTCTGACGATTGCGTCGAGCCACGTGGAATACGCGACGGCGAACCGGCATTACGCGCACGTCGACTGCCCGGGGCACGCCGACTACATCAAGAACATGATCACGGGCGCGGCGCAGATGGACGGGGCGATCCTGGTGGTGAGCGCGATGGACGGCCCGATGCCGCAGACGCGCGAGCACGTGCTGCTGGCGCGGCAGGTCAACGTGCCGCACCTGGTGGTGGCGCTCAACAAGGTCGACGCGGTGGACGACCCGGAGCTGCTCGACCTGGTGGAGCTGGAAGTGCGCGAGCTGCTGACGAGCTACGGCTTCAAGGGCGACGACATCCCGGTGGTGCGGGTGAGCGCGCTGGGCGCGCGCAACGGCGACCCGGCGGGCGTGGAGAGCGTCATCAAGTTGATGGAAGCGCTCGACGCCCACATCCCGATCCCGGAGCGTGAAGTCGACAAGCCGTTCATGATGCCGATCGAAGACGTGTTCTCGATCTCGGGCCGCGGCACGGTGGTGACCGGCCGTATCGAGCGGGGCAAGGTGAAGGTCGGCGAGGAAATCGAAATCGTCGGCTTCAAGCCCACCGAGAAGAAGATCGTGACGGGCGTGGAGATGTTCCGCAAGCTCCTCGACGAGGGGGTGGCGGGCGACAACGTCGGCATCCTGCTGCGGGGCGTGGAAAAGGCGGACGTCGAGCGCGGGCAGGTGCTGGCCAAGACGGGCTCGATGAAGGCGCACACCAAGTTCAAGGGCGAGGTCTACATCCTGTCGAAGGAAGAGGGCGGGCGGCACACGCCGTTCTTCAACGGCTATCGCCCGCAGTTCTACATCCGGACGACGGACGTGACGGGGATTCTGAAGCTGCCGGAAGGCGTCGAGATGGTGATGCCGGGCGACAACACGCCGATCACGGGCGAGCTGATTACGCCGGTGGCCATCGAGAAGGGCAGCCGCTTCGCGATTCGCGAGGGCGGCCGCACGGTCGGCGCCGGCACCATCACCGAGATTATTGAGTAACTGACATGCGCGACATCATTCACCTCGCGTGCGGCGAGTGCAAACGCCGGAATTACAGCGGCACCAAGAACAAGAAGAAGACGACGGAGCGGCTGGAATTCAACAAGTTCTGCCGGTTCTGCCGGAAGCACACGCCGCATAAGGAAACAAAATAATCGGTTCGTAGGTCAGTAGCTCAACTGGTAGAGCATCGGTCTCCAAAACCGAGGGCTGGGGGTTCGAGTCCCTCCTGACCTGCCAAGGCATGGCAATGAGCACTTTAGAGCAAGTCAAGCCGGCGCCGGTTCGTGCGACGGAGGGTGTGAGGGGATGGTGGGATAACTCCCGCAATTTCCTCGTCGAGGTCCGCAACGAGACGCGGCGCGTGACCTGGCCCTCGCGCAAAGAGGTCTATGCGACCACGGTCGTCGTGATCCTGACCTCGGCGTTTTTCGGGATCTACCTGTGGGGCATGGATATCGCGCTGAGCTATGCCGTGAATTGGATCTACCGTCAGTTTGGAGCGTGATGACCGACGTCGCCACTAAGAGTTGGTACATCGTTCACACCTACTCCGGATTCGAGAAGAAGGTCTCCGAGTCGCTTGCCCAGCGGGTGCAGGCCTACGGCCTTCAGAACGAGATTGGTGAAATCCTCATCCCGACCGAGGACGTGGTCGAGATGCGGAGCGGCCGGAAGGTCGTGACGCCGAAGCGGTTTTTCCCGGGCTACATCCTGGTCGAGATGAACATGTCCGACCATGCGTGGCACGTGGTGAAGAACACGCCGAAGGTGACTGGCTTTGTCGGCGCCGGCAGCAAGCCAACGCCGCTCAGCAAGGAAGAGGTCGAGCAGATTCTCGACCAGGTGAAGACGGCGGCGGAGAAGCCGAAGCCGAAATACAGCTTTGAGAAGGGCGATCACGTCCGGATCAACGAGGGACCGTTTACCAGCTTCAACGGCGTGGTCGACGAAGTGAACCTCGACAAGAACACGCTGAAGGTCATGGTTACGATCTTCGGCCGGGCGACGCCCGTGGAGTTGGATTTCTTGCAGGTCGAAAAGATTTGAACCACGAAGCGCACGAAGCGCACGAAGAACACGAAGCCTTTCCGGGTTTTGTGCTTCGTGATCTTCGTGATCTTCGTGGCCTTCGCGGTTAAAGGGTTATGGCGAAAAAAGTTCAGGCGATGGTGAAGTTGCAGATTCCCGCGGGCAAGGCGACGCCCGCGCCGCCGGTCGGCACGGCGCTCGGCCCGCACGGGCTGAACATCATGGACTTCTGCAAGAACTTCAATGCGAAGACCGCGAAGGACGAAGGTCTGATCATCCCGGTGGTCGTGACCGTCTACGCGGACCGCACCTACAGCTTCATCACGAAGACGCCGCCCGCGTCGATCCTGCTGAAGAAGATTGCGAATCTCGCGAAAGGCTCCGCCGAGCCGAACCGCAACAAGGTCGGCACGGTGACGGCGAAGCAGGTCGAGGACATCGCCAAGCAGAAGATGCCGGATCTCAACTGCCAGGATCTCGATGCGGCGATCAGAACCGTCCGCGGGACGGCGCGATCGATGGGCATCGACGTCGTCGGATAACGACTCGTCGTTGGAAACAGTGGGAGGACCCTCGCGGTCCGCGAACACCACAAGGAGGCACATGGCAAAGCACGGCAAGCAGTACACAGCGGCTGCGGCGCAGGTCCAGCCACGCGCGTACACGATCGAAGAGGCGATTCCCCTGATCCAGAAGGTCAAGTACTCCAAGTTCGATGAAACGGTGGAGATGGCCATGAAGCTGGGGGTCGATCCGAAGCACGCCGACCAGATGGTCCGCGGCACGGTGGTCCTTCCGCACGGTCTCGGCAAAAGCAAGAAGGTGCTCGCCATTGCCGGCGCCGACAAGCAGAAGGAAGCCACCGACGCCGGCGCCGACCACGTGGGCGGCGACGAGATCGTCGAGAAGATCATCGGCGGCTGGATGGACTTCGACGCGGTGGTCGCGACGCCCGACATGATGCGCGCGGTGGGACGCCTCGGCAAGGTGCTCGGCCCGCGCGGCCTGATGCCGAACCCGAAGACCGGCACCGTCACTCCTAACGTCGCCCAGGCGATCAAGGAAATCAAGGCCGGCAAGGTGGAGTTCCGAGTCGACAAGACGGGGATCATCCATGCCCCGCTCGGGAAGACGTCGTTCGCCACCGAGAGCCTGATCGAGAACGCCCACGCGCTCGTCGACAGCGTCGTCAAGGCGAAGCCGCCGGCCGCAAAGGGAAAGTACCTCCGGTCAGTCACCGCGTCCTCCACGATGGGGCCCGGCGTCACGATCGACACCGCCCACATCGATAGCCGCGAGCGGCAGAAGCACTAGGGGGCACGATGGCTGTCACACGAGCGAGTAAGGAACAGGAACTCCAGGACCTGGCGTCGGCCTTCAAGGCGGCCGACTCAGCCATCCTGGTCGACTACCGTGGCTTGAACGTGCCGCAGGTGACCGAGCTGCGCCGGCAGCTTCGTGCCGCCAAGGCCAGCTACCGCGTAGTCAAGAACACGCTCGCCACGCGGGCGATCAAGGGCACGTCGTTCGAGGCCTTCGACGAGCACTTCGTCGGGACGACGGCGATGGCCTACACCGGCGATGACGCGGTGGCGCTGGCGAAGGCGCTGACCGTGTTCATGAAGACCGCACCGATGCTGAAGGTCAAGGCGGCGGTGGTGCAGGGCCAGGCGATCAAGCCGGCCGAGGTCACCGACCTCGCCAACATGCCTGGCCGGCCGGAGCTCTACGGAAAGCTGCTCTTCGTGCTGCAGGCGCCGATGCAGCAGCTCGTGTCGGTGCTGGCCGCAGCCCCGCGCGACCTGATGTCGGTGCTCGCGCAAGTCGAGAAGAAGAAGACGGAAGAAGCGGGCGCGGCTTAAGCCGCCCCTACATATAAACGTAGGGGCAGCTGCCCCGCATCGTAAAAAGAGAGACACACACAATGGCCGAAGTGAATCAGCAGCAGGTGATCGAATACATCAAGGGCATCAGCGTCATGGAGCTCTCGCAGCTCGTGAAGGCGCTCGAGTCCGAGCTCGGCGTCTCCGCCGCGGCCGCGATGCCGATGATGGCGATGCCGGGTGGCGGCGGTGCCGCCGCGGCGCCCGCCGAGGAGAAGACCGAGTTCAACGTCAGCCTGACGGAAGTCGGCGCCGACAAGATCAAGGTCATCAAGGTGGTCCGCGAAGTCACCCAGCTCGGCCTGAAGGAAGCCAAGGACCTGGTCGAGGCTGCGCCGAAGGTGCTCAAGGAAGGCGTCAACAAGGACGAGGCGGCCGCGATCAAGAAGAAGTTCGAAGAAGTCGGCGCCAAGGTCGAAATCAAGTAAGGCTCCAGGCTTTCGGCTCTAGGCTCTGGGTTGGAAAAGCCCAAAGCCTAAAGCCCGGAGCCGGGCGTCTAAGTACGACAGGGGCGGGTTATTCACCGCCCGCTCCTGCATTTCATTTTCCGACTTCCGATCCGCGAGGGTCAGTCACCGATGTACAGCCTTCCCAAGAACGTCTACCGCGAACGCAAGGATTTCTCGAAGATCAAGACCACGGTTCCCATCCCGAACCTGATCGAGATCCAGCGCAAGTCCTACGAGCGCTTCCTGCAGATGAATCGGCTCCCCTCCGAGCGCGAGGACGCGGGCCTGCAGAGCGTGTTCAAGTCGGTGTTTCCGATCAGCGATTTCCGCGAGAACTCGTCACTCGAGTTCATTGAATATTCAATCGGCAACTGGGAGTGCAAGTGCGGCAAGCTCGCCGGCCTGCACCACCTGCGCAAGCCCTGCAGTAGCTGTGGCGCCACGTTGATCGCCGACCCGTACGGCGACCACGAAGTGCTCTGCCCGCGCTGCGGCAAGGCCAACCAGGCCCGCGGCGACGTCTGCGACATCTGCGGCCACACCGTCGCGATGAAGCTCAAGTACGACGTCGACGAGTGCCAGGAGCGCGGCATGACCTACGCCGTGCCCCTCAAGGTCACGATCCGTCTCGTCGTCTGGAACAAGGACCCCGAGACCGGCGTCAAGACCATCCGCGACATCAAGGAGCAGGAGGTCTATTTCGGCGACATCCCGCTGATGACCGACAACGGCACCTTCATCATCAACGGCACCGAGCGCGTCATCGTGTCGCAGCTCCATCGTTCGCCGGGCGCCTTCTTCCACTCCGAAGACAAGACGCTCTACATCGCGCAGATCATCCCGTATCGCGGCTCGTGGGTGGAGTTCGAGTACGACCAGAAGAACCTGCTCTACGTGCGCATCGACCGCAAGCGCAAGTTCCTCGCCTCGGTATTCCTCCGCGCGCTCGGCCTGCGCGGCGCCGACGAGATCATCCGCACCTTCTACTCGGTCGATCGCATCTCGCTCAACCAGGGCTCGATGCTGATGTGGGCGGTCAACGACAGCCTGGTCGGCCTGCGCGCCGCCGCGGACGTCAAGGCCGGCGACTTCTCGATCCAGGGCGGCAAGAAGATCAGCGCCAACGCGATTGCCGCGCTGCGCAAGGCCGGGCTCGAGTCGATTGGCGTGGCTGACGAAGCGCTCGAAGGCGCCTTCGCCGCCGCCGATATCGTCGACCCGGAAACCGGCGAGGTCATCCTCGAAGCGAACGAGGAGCTGTCGCCGCGCGTCATCTCGATGGCGCAGGAGAAAAAGGTCGACAAGATCGAGGTCTTCTTCCCCGAGCGCGACGAGGTCGGTCCGATCATCAGCCAGACGCTGAAGAAGGATCCGATCCGCACCCACGAGGAAGCGCTGATCGAGATCTACCGCCGCCTGCGGCCGGGCGATCCGCCCACGCTCGACAGCTCGCGGTCGCTCTTCGAGAACATGTTCTTCAACCCGCAGAAGTACGACTTCTCGCGGGTCGGCCGCCTCAAGCTCAACACCAAGCTCGGCCTCAAGACGCCGCTCGACGAGAAGATCCTGCACCCGCAGGACTTCTACGAGGTCATCAAGTACCAGCTCAAGCTGCGCAAGAATCCGCAGAACGTCGACGACATCGATCACCTGGGCAACCGCCGCGTCCGCTCGGTCGGCGAGCTCCTGGAGAACCAGTTCCGCATCGGCCTGGTCCGCATGGAGCGCGCGATCAAGGAAAAGATGTCGGTCTACCAGGAAATGGCGACGGCGATGCCGCACGACCTGATCAACGCGAAGCCGGTGATGGCGGCGATTCGCGAGTTCTTCGGGTCGTCGCAGCTCTCGCAGTTCATGGACCAGACCAACCCGCTCTCCGAGATCACGCACAAGCGGCGTCTCTCGGCGCTCGGGCCCGGCGGTCTGTCGCGCGAGCGCGCGGGCTTCGAGGTCCGCGACGTCCACCCGACCCACTACGGCCGCATCTGCCCGATTGAGACGCCTGAAGGCCCGAACATCGGCCTGATCTCGTCGCTGTCGTGCTACGCGCGGATCAACGAGTTCGGCTTCATCGAGTCGCCCTACCGCAAGGTCAAGGACGGCCGCGTCATCGACTACGTCATCGTCACCAACGCGGGCGGCAACCCGAAGTACAAGGTGGGCGACGTCGTCGAGGCGGACGAGCTCGTGGGCTCCGACGGCCGGTCGAAGAAGAAGGGCGTCGAGTTCGAGCCCTATTCCTACTACCTGTCCGCGTGGGAAGAGGATCAGTACATCGTCGCGCAGGCCAACGCGCCGCTCGACGAAGAGGGCAACTTCACACAGGACCGCGTGAACTCGCGCCGCGCCGGCGACTTCATTCTCGCGCCGCGCAACGAGGTGCAGTTCATCGACGTCTCGCCGAAGCAGCTCGTCTCGGTCGCCGCCTCCCTCGTCCCGTTCCTCGAGAACGACGACGCGAACCGCGCCTTGATGGGATCGAACATGCAGCGCCAGGCCGTGCCGCTGCTGCGGGCGCGCAGCCCGTACGTCGGCACCGGCATGGAATACATCACCGCGCGCGATTCCGGCGCGGTGGTGGTGACGCGGCGCTCGGGCACCGTCGACTACGTCGACAGCCAGCGCATCGTCGTCCGCGTCGAAGGCGAGACCGAGGACGCGAGCAAGGAAATGGGAGCCGACATCTATCCCATGACCAAGTTCAAGCGGTCGAACCAGAACACCTGCATCAACCAGAAGCCGATCGTCCGCGTCGGCCAGAAGGTCCACAAGGGCCAGGTGATGGCCGATGGCCCGTGCACCGAGCTCGGCGAGCTCGCGCTGGGCCGGAACGTGCTGGTCGCGTTCATGCCGTGGCGCGGCTACAACTTCGAGGACGCGATCCTGGTCTCCGAGAAGATGGTGAAGGAGGACTACTACACCTCCATCCACATCGAGGAGTTCGAGATCGAAGCCCGCGACACCAAGCTCGGGCCCGAAGAAATCACGCGCGACATCCCCAACGTGTCGGAAACCTATCTGCGTGACCTCGACGACAGCGGCATCATCCGCATCGGCGCCCAGGTCAAGCCGGGCGACATCCTCGTCGGCAAGGTGACGCCGAAGGGCGAGACGCAGCTGACGCCGGAAGAAAAGCTCCTCCGCGCGATCTTCGGCGAGAAGGCCGGCGACGTCCGCGACGCCTCCCTGATCTGCCCGCCCGGCATCGAAGGGATCATCGTCGGCGTGAAGATCTTCTCGAGGAAGGGCATCGAGAAGGACGATCGAGCCAAGGCCATCGAGGGCGAAGAGCTCGAGATGATGGAAAAGAACCTGCAGGACGAGATTCGCATCCTTCACGACGAAGTGAAGAAGCGCGTCATGCAGATGGTCAACAACCAGACGCTGCGTGCCGACGCGTTCGATGAATACGGCCGCGAGCGGCTGCAGCGCAAGGGCACGGTGCTCACGCCCGACGTCCTCCAGCCGATGCCCTACGAGCAGATGGTGCGCCTGAAGATTCAGAGCGACGACCCGCGGCTCGAAGGCGACCTGCGGCTGCTCGAGGAGCGGACGGAGCGCCAGGTGGAAGTCATCCGGCAGCTCTTCGAAGAGAAGAAGGAGAAGATCCGCCGCGGCGATGAGCTGCCCCCGGGCGTGATCAAGCTGGTCAAGGCCTACGTCGCGATGAAGCGCAAGCTGTCGGTCGGCGACAAGATGGCCGGCCGCCACGGCAACAAGGGCGTGATCGCGCGCATCCTGCCCGAGGAAGACATGCCCTACCTGCCGGATGGAACGCCGGTGGAGATCGTGCTGAATCCCCTCGGCGTGCCGTCCCGCATGAACGTCGGCCAGATTCTCGAGACCCATCTCGGGTGGGCGGCGCATGCGCTCGGTCTCTACTTCGCGACGCCGGTCTTCGACGGTGCCCGCGAGAACGAGATCAAGGACTGGCTCGACCAGGCCGGCCTGCCGAAGGGGGGCAAGACCCCGCTCCACGACGGCATGACCGGCATGACCTTCGAGCAGGAAGTGACGGTCGGCTACATCTACATGCTGAAGCTGTCGCACCTGGTTGACGACAAGATCCACGCGCGCTCGATCGGGCCCTACTCGCTCATCACCCAGCAGCCGCTGGGCGGCAAGGCGCAGTTCGGCGGCCAGCGGTTCGGAGAAATGGAAGTGTGGGCGCTCGAGGCCTACGGCTCGGCGCACATCCTCCAGGAGCTGCTGACGGCGAAGTCGGACGACGTCACCGGACGCGCCAAGATCTACGAGGCGATCGTCAAGGGTGACGCGTCATTCACGCCCGGTCTGCCGGAGTCGTTCAACGTCCTGATTCGAGAGCTGCAGTCGCTCTGCCTGGACGTCGAGCTGATCTCCACCAAGAAGAAGCCTCCGGTCGAGCCGGTTGCGGTCACCGATGGCGAACCCGTTTTGGAGCAGGTGTAAATGCGTCCAAGCTTCCACGACAACAAGACCACCCTTCGCGCCGACTTCGACGCGATCCGCATCTCGCTCGCATCGCCAGACAAGATCCTGTCGTGGTCGTTTGGCGAGGTCACGAAGCCCGAGACGATCAACTACCGGACGTTCAAGCCGGAGCGCGACGG
>CAMCNL010000168.1 GCA_945876205.1 Candidatus Sulfopaludibacter sp. SbA3 | reverse complement strand
AGCGCGTGGCCTTCAGGCCACGCGGGATCCTGGACCTCTACGACGGCTTCACCGGGGCGCCGTCACCGATCTTCTGGATGTTCGACACGATCACCTGCTCACCCGAGGTGAGGCCCGTGCGGACCACGTAGTCGTCGCCAACCACGTTGCCCAGCGTCACCGGCTTCTGCCGCGCCACACTGCCCTTCTCACCGGTCTCGGCGACGAACACGAAGTACTGGCCGGCCAGGCGGCTCACGGCCACGACCGGTACCGTGAGCACCGGATCGTTGTTCCAGATGAGGCGGGCGCGGACGTACTGCATTACGCGGATCCCCGCGGGCATCTGACGGAGCGTGGCTTTGACCAGTACTGACTGCGTCGCATCGTCGGCCCGCGGAGCGATGAACGTCACCGGGTTGGTGGCGATCACCTCACCGTCGCTGCCGATCAACTCCACGGTCAGTCCCGGCTTCAGCTCGCCGGCGCGCTCGAGCGGCACGTTGATGTACGCCTCCAGGCCTTCGGGCTGGTCGACCGTCGTGATCACGGTCGCCGGCGTCACGCGGTCCCCCTGCCTGACGGGAATCTCGCCGACAACGCCCGCGGCGGGCGCCGTGACGCGGTAGTACTGCAGCTGCACCTGCGTTTCACGAATCTGGGAGCGGACGGCCGCGAGCTGCGCCTCGGCGTTCTTGTGGGCCGTCTCCGCCTGCTCGAGCTCGGCCTTGCTGACCGCGCCGGCTTCGAGGAGCTTCTGCAGCCGCGCGAGCTGCTGCGAGGCGTACGCGAGGTCAGCCTCGCGCGAAGCGCGCTGCGACTCCATCGACGTCACCGTGGCCTGCTGCTTGTCCGGGTCGATCTGCAGCAAGGGCTGGCCCGCGCGCACGCGGTCGCCGGCCTTGACGAAAATCTGCGTCACGATCCCTTCGACCTGGGGCTGGATGGTGGTGGATCGCAGCGACCGGATGGTGGCGACGTATTCCGAGGACTGTGGAATGGGCTTGGCGGCCAGCGTGACGGTTTTGACGTCAGTCGGCGGAAACGCGCCACGGCCACCGCCGCCGGCCGCACCTGGAGCCTGGCCGCCACCGCCGCAGGCCGCAACGGCGAGGGGGAACAGGAGGACGAACGATCCGAACAATCGAGACATAGGAGTATCCGCAGGGAGGAAGCGAAAGAAACAGGGGATTTCCAACTATACCTGAGACGTAATTGAGTTACCGGAAGATCCCTTTGATGCTCCGGCCAAGCGTGCCAAACAGTCCTTGAATGACGCGTTGTGCCCGTTGCTTGAGGTTTCCCTGGTGGATCGAGCACAGCCGGGAAGGGATCTCGTCGCCGTCCTTGAAGTATTCGATGTAGGTCGGACACCCTTCAACAGGATGCAGGTAGGACAACTTGCACAGCTCTTCGGAACGCATGTTGCCTGGGGGCGTGAAGGGTGCCGCGGGGAGGCAGCGCGACACGCGCCGCATGAAGTCGGACCAGATCGGCAACGCGACGCGGGCGCCGGACCCGGCATTGCGGATCCGTTCCGGCTGGTCGAAACCAACCCACACGCCGGCGACGACCGACGAGGAGAAGCCGACAAACCAGGCGTCGTGGTAATCGTTGGTGGTCCCCGTCTTGCCACCGATGGCGCCCCGCACGCCGTATCGCCGCGCCGCGGAGCCGGTGCCCCGATCGACGACATCCTGCAGCATCGTCACCATCTGGAACGCCACTTCGGGCGAGAGGATCTGCTCGCGCTCGGAGTGGATCTGCAGGAGCAGCGCGCCGGACCGATCGAGCACCGCGGTGATCGCCCGGGGACGCACGCGGTATCCCAGGGTCGGAAAGACCGCGTAGGCCGCGGTCAGGTCGAGCGGCGTGACGAGCCCGCTGCCGAGCGCCAGCGACGGGACGTCGGGCTGATCGCGCACCCCGAGGTCGCTGGCAAGCCGAAGCACGGGACCGCTGCCGACCCGCTGCTGCAGCAGCACGGCGGCGGCATTATTCGACTGGAGCAGCGCCGCGCGCAGCGTCATCTCGTCCTCGGTGGCGCGCTCATCGCGTGGAATCCAGACACCTTCCGGCGCCTGCACCGAAACAGCCTTCAGGCCGGTGATGGTCGACACGGGCGACAGGCCCTGTTCGAGCGCCGCGGCGTACACGAACGGCTTGAACGCCGAGCCCGGTTGCCGCCGGCTTCGCACCGCGCGGTTGAAGGTCGTCGTCGCGAAATCGGATCCGCCAACCATGGCCAGGACGTTGCCGGTGCTGGGGTCCATCGCCACGAGCGCGCCCTGCAGTCCCTTGACGCCCAGACGGCGCAAGCCGTCCTTCATCGCGGCCTCGGCGGCATCCTGGATCTCGGGCACGAATGTCGTCTGCACCTGCCAGTCGGGAGGATTGTCGCCGCCGTAGATGTTGCGGAACTGCTGCCGGAGGTATTCCTTCGCAAACCCGTGCTTCGCGCTCGTCACCTGGGGCTCCGGGCGAATGCGAATGCGCTCGGCACGCGCGGCTGCTTCCTGCGCGGGCGTGATCTTGCCTTCTTCACGCATCCGCTGCAGCACGACAAAGCTGCGGCGGCGGGCGGCGTCGAAGTGGTTCCACGGCGAATACAAGGCGGGTGCACGAATGATCCCCGCGACGAGCGCCGCCTCACCGGTCGTCAACTGGGATGCATGCTTGCCGAACATCTTCTGCGACATCGTCTCGACGCCGTAGATGCCGCCGCTCAAGTACACGCGATTGAAATAGAGCTCGAGGATGTCCTTCTTGCTGAGAAAGACCTCCAGCATGACGGCGAGCACGGCCTCCTTGATCTTGCGGCCGTAGGTGCGCGCATTCGAGAGAAACAGCGTGCGCGCGAGCTGCTGCGTGAGCGTGCTGGCGCCCTGCGCGCCCTGGCTCGATCGGAGGTTGTAGAACGTCGCGCGCGTCAGCGCGATCGGATCGATGCCCGGGTGCATGTAGAAGCGGTGATCCTCGACCGCGATCACGGCGTCCTTGAACGATGTGGAGATCTGATCGAACCGGACGTCCTGCCGTTGCTCGTCGAGGCGAAACCAGGGCCGCCCCAGCGCGTCGTAGAAAACGGTGTCACCGACCCCGCGATTCAGCTTGAAGATCGCCCAGGCGTGGCTGCCGCTCCACGCGACCGTCATGACGACGCCGACGATCAGCACGCCGCCGAAGACGGCGATCAACCAGTCGCGAACCGTCAGTGCACGGAGGTCTGAAAAGCGCACGACTTCGATGGTAACCTTTCGCTGATGCCCAGGTGGCCCCTTGTTTTCCCGCTACTGCTCACTGTTGTGACGGCCCAGCCGGCCGTTCAGCCGCAGGAGCGCGACCTTCTCTCCCGCGTCCGCCGGCTGACGGTCGAAGGGCGCCGCGCCGGCGAGGGCTACTGGTCGCCCGACGGCCAGCGGATCGTCTTTCAGAGCGAGCGCGAGCCCGGAAATCCCTTCTACCAGATCTACGCGCTCGACTTCTCGTCGGGCGAGACGACGCGCATTTCGCCCGGATACGGCAAGACGACGTGCTCGTTCTTCCGCCCCGGCACGGATCAGATCCTCTTCGCGTCGACGCATCACGACCCGCGGTCCAGGACCTTCCAGCAGGAAGAGCTCGACTTCCGCGCCTCGGGCAAGGAGCGCCGCTACTCGTGGGACTACGACCCCGAGTTCGAGATTTACGCGTACTCCGAGAAGGGCAAGAGCTACACGCGCCTGACGAACGCGCGCGGCTACGACGCCGAAGGCAGCTACTCGCCGGACGGCCAGTGGATCGCGTTCTCGTCGATGCGCGATGCCTACAACCGCGCGCTCTCGCCCGCCGAGCAGAAGCAGCTCGACGTGGATCCAAGCTTCTTCGCCGAGATCTACATCATGCGGGCCGACGGCACCGGTCAGAGGCGGCTGACCAACGTCAACGGCTACGACGGCGGGCCGTTCTTCTCGCCCGACGGCACGCGCATCGTCTGGCGCCGATTCGACGAGAGCGGTCTCATCGCCAACGTCTGGACGATGAAGCTGGACGGCACCGACCAGCGCCAGGTGACCGACTTCGGCTCCATGAGCTGGGCGCCCTACATTCATCCGTCGGGTCAGTACCTGTTGTTTGCCTCGAACAAGCTTGGTTTTGAGAACTTCGAGGTGTTCATGGTGGACGTCGCTGGCTTGAAAGAGCCGGTGCGCGTCACCTATGCCGACGGGTTCGATGGCCTGCCTGTGCCCTCTCCTGATGGACGGCGGCTCGCGTGGACGTCGACGCGCGGAGGCGGAAGCGCCGGACAGCTCTATCTCGCTGATTGGAATCACGAGGCCGCGCTCAAGATCTTGAAAGCGGCACCGGAGAGAAAGAAATGAAGAAGCTGCTTCTCGTCTCGCTGCTTGTCACAGCGGCGGCCCTTCAGGCGCAGACGACGGTTGCGCCGAAGACGAAGGCGCACGTCGAGTTCCTCGCCTCGGATCGGCTCGAAGGGCGCGAGGCCGGCACGCCGAGCGAACGGATTGCCGGTGACTACATCGCGGCGCAACTCGCGCGGGCCGGCGCGAAGCCGCTTCCCGGCCACGCCGACATGTTCGTGCCGTTCGAGTTCACGGCCGGCAGCCGCGACGGCGGCACCCGGATGAACGGAAGTCGAGAGGGCATCCAGGCGCTTTCGTTCTCGGATGACGCAGAGGTCAGCGGCGCCGTGGTGTTCGCCGGCTATGGCCTCGTCGTCCCCGAGTCGCAGAACTTCGGCTACGACAGTTACGCGACGCTCGACGTCAAGGACAAGATCGTCCTTGTCCTCCGCTATTTTCCTGAGGACGCCGACCAGCAGGCGCGCGCCGTGCTCGCCCGCTACGCCGACCTTCGATACAAGGCGCAGGCTGCGCGGCAGCGCGGCGCCAAGGCGTTGCTCGTGGTCACTGGGCCGCGCTCGCCAAACGCGGGCACGCTCGTGCCGATGACCTTCGACACCGCCATCGCCGGATCCGGCATTCCCGCCGCGAGCATCACCGGCGAGGTGGCGAACACGCTGTTCGCGTCATCGCCCAAGCCCCTGCGTGACATTCAGCAGGAGCTCGATTCCGGCAATCCGCATGTCGCCGGCTTTGAGCTGCCTGGCGTGACGGTCAACCTGGCGACGTCGGTCGTCCGCGTGAAGCAGACCGGCCGGAATGTCATCGCCTACCTCCCCGCCACCACACCAGTGGCCGGCGTCGAGAAGCCCTGGGTCGTCATCGGTGCCCACTACGATCACCTTGGACGTGGCGACAAGGGCAACTCCCTCGCGTCGAAGGAAGAAGTTGGCGGCATCCATCACGGCGCGGACGACAACGCGTCGGGCACGTCCGCCGTCCTCGCGATGGCGCAATCGCTCTCCACGCAGCCGCGGCGGCGAAACGTGGTGCTCGCCCTCTGGTCCGCCGAGGAAATCGGACTCGTCGGCTCGAACGCATTCGTGACGGCGCCTCCGGTGCCGATCGATCAACTTGCGGCGTACTTCAACTTCGACATGGTTGGGCGCATGCAGGACAACAAGCTGATCGTCCAGGCCACCGGCACCAGCCCGGTGTGGACGCGCCTCCTCGAACGCGCCAACGTCGCGGCCGGTTTCGATCTGGTGATTCAACCGGATCCCTATCAGCCGACCGACGTCGCCAGCTTCAACCTGGCGAGCGTGCCCAGCCTGGCGTTCACCACCGGCGCACACGTCGACTACCACAAGCCATCGGACACGGCTGACAAGATCAACTACGAGGATCTCGATCGCATCGTCGACATGGCCGTCTCGCTCGCGCGGGCGACCGAAGACACGGATCCGCCGCCTCAGTTCACGAAAGTCGATCAGCCGACGTCCCGAGGCTCGCTCGCCGGCGTACGTGTGACGACCGGCACGATCCCGGACTATGCCACCGAGGTGAAGGGACTGCTTCTCAGCGGTGTGACGGGGGGCGGTCCGGCCGAACAGGCGGGCCTGATGAAGGGCGACGTCATCGTCGAGATCGCGGGCCAGTCGATCGCAAACATCTACGACTACACCTACGCGCTTGAGTTGCTGAAGGTGGACCAGCCAGTGAAGGTGATCTACATGCGCGCCGGCCAGCAGCGCGAGACCCAACTCACGCCTGGGGCGCGCCGGTAGCGCGAGCGCGCCGTTCGCGGTTCCGGGTTCCACGTTCCGGGTTCGTGTTCAGGTTCGGTGCGGGGTTCTTCTGTCCCGGGAGTCCGGTTCGATTCCTGCCGGGCTCACCATCATTTCCTCAGCACTCTCTCCCCGCGCCAATTACTTGAAAAATGGCGCGGTTGTGGCGGTTCGACTAAATCGATTCCCATCGAACGCGATGCCTTCGGGCAGGAACAGCTGCTAGTAAGCGCGGCAAGGGTCACGGCGTGAAGACGATAGCAGCGGCCGGCGATCTCCCAGCCACACTGGAAAGCGGACAAGCGCGCCCCAGGGCTTTGTCCCCTGTCTCGTCCAGCCACAGCGCAACCGTATCGATAACCATGGCGAAGAGTGCCCCCGCACCGGTCTTCTCCTTCGTCTTCTCCGCGAAAGCCTCGGCACGTCGATTCGAGACCTGCGGGTTTGGGAAGAAAATGCGACGCCGGCATCGTCAAATGCGTGCTCGAAATGGCCCTGTCCGTTGTTCTGGACGGGGGCATCCCGAAGCTTCTACTCCTCGCGATCTGACGCACGCGGGTCCTACAATAGGGCTACACATGGAGACGACTTCAGCATCGTACCGTTACATCGTCCGGTCACCGGACGTCCGCGGTGGGCACGCGCGCGTGGAAGGCACGCGGATTGGCGTTCACGATGTCATCGGCCTCATCGTCAATGGCGCCACCGTGGATGAGGTCTGCCGCAGCTTCCCCGATTTGAAGCGCTCGCACGTGTACGAATGCCTGGCCTACTACGAGGATCATCGCGCGGAGATCGACGACCTCGTAGCGGTCCAGATGCACGATCCGAACGCGTGACGTTCTTCCTGGATCAGGATGTCCCTGACGACCTGGCCCACTGGCTTCGCCATCGCGAGCATGTGGTCACATGTTTGCGCGAGGTACTGCCCACCACCACGACGGATGCCGACGCGTGGCAATGGGCACGAACGCATGACGCGGTATTCGTGTCGTGTAACCGCAACGACGTCCTCGCGCTGCGTCCGGAGGGCGAGCATCCGGGCATCGTGATCCTTGTCCGCCGGCGTACTCGGCAGGCGGAGATCGCCGCGATGCAGAAGCTGCTGACCAGCGCGGGCGAGCAGGGTCTGGTCAATAACGTCAATTACGCCTAGCGGGTTACAAACCTGCGATCGACCGAGGATTTGCAGATGCTGCTCGCGAACCGCGATGACGCAAGCCTTCGGCGGTTTAACCGCGAGTTGGGGATCGAGCAGCCGGTGCAGGTATTGCGGATCACGTCTGGAGCATCGAGGCAATCATGAACCTCCTGCCGTGAGCATGATCGACGGGACATTGCTAAACGCTGGCAAGAAAGAACCACTTAACCTAAAGAAATGGCCAACGCCGTCAGGTTGCGGCCCGCTTTTTTCGTGCGCGCGTCCAGGCCGCGGGACGAGCGGCAGGAGCGAAGCCCAAATCAACGACGAGATCCTCCATCGGTGGGTCCAGAATCTGCCTCAAGCCTCACCACTTCATATCGTTTCTCTTCTCGGCAAGAAGGCGGATCGTCCTACCGCCAATGGCCCGTCCGAGTTTGTCTACTATCCGTTTCGTTCCTGCGAGGATGCTTCAGATAGCAGGCCAACGTTTCAAGAATGGCTCAATCGTAATGGTTCAACGCATATCGTCCACGAGTTCCCGACCATAGATAAATTGCCATTGAAACCGACCAATACCGCACATGCAGCGATTGCGTGCGTACGTGGGCTGCTCAAGAGAGGCTTGGCGGTGCTTGTTGTGGACTCTGGTGGAGTTCAACGGACCGGCGAGCTGTGTCGCCGGGTGCTCTCAAACTGACCCACTCCCCCTGGGTCGAAGGACCTTGAAAAGGTCGTCGCATATCGGTTGGAGCGACTGCAGTTCATCGCGGGAATTCGCGAGAACGGGAGGAGTCACCTCCCGAACTCGCATGGTGCTTATTCGACGCGAGATCTCCTGGAACATGTCTTCTTGACCGGTTCGCTGCAAGCGTTCTCTCGCCGAAGACCGGAGCGCCTCCTCGGCCAGCGATTCGCCAATCTCTCCTTTGAGTTTGGCTAGAACACACTCACGTATGCCGGCCCGCAGTGCTTCGTCAATGGCGAACTGTTTTTGCCAATCGAAGCCACGGCAGAACTGGTCGAAGCAGTCTTCTCGCTCGATTCGTTGAAAGAGCTGTTTGGCCGAGAAAAGTAACTCTTTGGCCGCAGGATCGCGGTCCCATTCTTTGCGCTTGGCGTCGCCAGCGGCGGCCATGGCGACACGGAGTTTTTCGTCGAGTCTGGCCTTCTCGACGTCGTCATAGAATCGCCGAAGCCTTTCAACCGGATTCCCCGCGTCCCATTGCCACGTTCCTAAGGTCTGATCATCACAGAGAAGACGGTCGCGAGTGACGAACACTCGACCCGCGTGCTGTTGCCTGCCCCGGCCGGTATCCCGAGGTCTGCCGAGTCTCAGCCACTCTCTGGAAACATCCAGCACGCGGCTCGGGGACGCGATCTGCAGCCGTGCAGGTTTCGATGAATTGTTGTAGCCACGAGTGTGGCCGAGGAAGGGCTGCCAATCCCCGTCAAACGAGATCACAATGCAGATTTCCTTGATCAGATCCACCTTCTTGTTTGTGAACAGATACAAGTCTTTGAGTTCAAGGAAACTGAGCTCGCTCAGCACGGCTTCGAGGGCCGAGGAGAAAATCTCCGCGTCCTCTTTGGAGATGAATGCGTGTGGAACCTCAGCATGCATAGGCGACCTACGGGGTGAAGCCGATCGCGGAACCTGCCGCCGCCTGGAATCGATACGTATCGACATCCGGCGACAACCAGCTTAAATCACAATCCCGTGCAAGATGTCGCCCCTGTCGCCCTGCCATCCTCACGAGAATCGGTGAAGAGGCGCGTCGTCGATGGAGCTTTCTCCATCTCGGGCAGATTAGTACCTACGCAGCAGAGCGCAGGCCGTCGATGCCCCGGAGAAAGTCTCCGATGAGGTTCCAACTCGTGAAAGTTAGGCTCACCGAACCCTGCGCGCTGAACCGCGAACCGTGAACCGAACCTGAACACGAACCCGGAACAGGGAACCAGGAACTGAGAACGACGCGTCACTTCTCAGCAGCTTCCTCGGCGAGCAACGCTTCCGCTTCTTCCGTCGTCGGGTCGTC
>CAMCNL010000167.1 GCA_945876205.1 Candidatus Sulfopaludibacter sp. SbA3 | reverse complement strand
GAACCCGCCGGTGCGCGTCTCAGGCACGGCGGTCTTCATGACCGCGCAGCCGAAGGGCACCCCGGCGGCGCTCTCGCACAACCTCCGCTTCAACAAGGTGCTGCACGAACACATCGTGATCCTGATGGTCACGACGGCGCAGGTGCCTCACGTGCCCGAGGCGGAGCAGGCCTCGGTGGAGGCGCTTGGTCACGGCGTCTTCAATGTGAAGGTGAAGTACGGCTTCATGCAGGACCCGGACGTCCCCGAGGCGCTGGCGCTCGCGAAAGCCAAGGGCGTCGACCTCGATCCGGATGATGTGACGTTCTTCCTCGGGCGGGAGACGATCATTCCCACCAAGCGGCGAGGCATGGCCCTCTGGCGCGAGCGGCTGTTCGTGCTGATGTCACGCAACGCCCAGCGCGCGACCGCCTTCTTCCGCCTTCCGCCCGAACGCGTCGTCGAGCTCGGCGTGCAGGTGGAGATTTGAGGTAGGCCTACTGCCTACTGCCTACCGCCTGCTGCCCACTCTCAAGCTCCGAGGTGCACGCCGGGCACCGCTTCGCCCTGATTGAGATCGTCGTTGCGCAGAACGGGCATTCCTTCGTCGTCACCGACGGTGTCGCGTCCGGATCGTGCACGGCGCTCTTGATTCGGTTGACCTGCTTGATCAGCACGAAGACCGCGGCCGCCACGATGAAGAACCCGATCGTGTCGTTGATGAACTGGCCCCAGGCGATCACCGGAATGCCCTTCGCCTTTGCCTCGGCCAGCGAGGCCGGAATCCCCCTGGATCGCTCGAGCGTATAGAACAGGCTCGAAAAATCAATCCGGCCGAGGACCAGGCCCAGCGGCGGCATGATGATCCCTTCGACGAACGAGGTGACGATCTTGCCGAACGCCGCGCCGACGACGACGCCAACGGCGAGGTCCATGACGTTGCCGCGGGCAACGAAGTCCTTGAATTCCCTTAGTACGGAGCTATGGGCCACGATTGCACCAGCCAATACTACCGAAGACAACGGACGCGCGTGCATCGACGTTCGACGTCGACGTCCACCGGCACGGCGGTCAACGGCGAGGCGTGTCAGTTGATGGCGACGTATCGCTCGAGACGCGCGACTTCTTCTTTGCTGACGTACTTCCCGATCTCGCGCCGGAACTGCTCTATCGCCTTGTAGGGGCGATATTCCTTGAACTCGCGCAGCATCCGGTTGCCCAGCCCGGGAATCGTCAGGATGTCGGCATCACTCGCGGTGTTGAGGTCGATCGGCACGAACACGTACTGTTCGAGACGCGCCAGTTCCTTGTCGTCGACGTACTTGCCAATCTCGCGATGAAACTGCGCCAGCGCCTTGTACGGCCGGTACTCGAGAAACTCGCGTACCATCCGCGTGCCGGTTCCCGGGATCAGCAGGATCTCCTCGCGCGTCGTCGTATTGAGATGCACGGGCAGGAAGACCCGGGCGTAGAGCTCGGTCAGCTCCGGCCGGGTGAGTCCCTGGCTGGTCAGGAACATGTCGAGCGCGAGCATGTTGGCGAATGGCCGCTTGCCGACCAGCGCCTTCGCGCGAGCCGCGTTCATGTGAGGCAGCGCAGCCAGTTCCGCTTCGGTCGCGACGTTCGCTTCGACGATCGTCACGGACTTTCCCACCTGCGCGTGAACGGGTCGCCCAGCCATCAGCACGGCCACAACCGCACAGGCGCTGATCGTGATGAATCGATTCATGTGTCACCTTCCCGAATGAATGCGTCCTAGTCAGCGGTAATACACGGATGACGGTACGCGTGCGCAAGTCCGACCAGCCCCAGCATCGCCATGGCGCCCGGAGCCAGCACGGGTGTTGCGCCAGCGAGCGCTTGTTGAACCAGCTCGAGGCCGGCCATCGCCGGCGTGATCTCCAGCTCGAATTCAACGTTGCCGTCGTAGTGCAGGCCCACACCGAGTACTCCCGCAGCTACACACAGCGCCATCGTGACCTGCAGCGCCCGTACCGACAGAGCGCTTGGCCGCGCGGCATGCCACGTCACCGTGACGACGCCAATGCCCAGCAGCACCAGAGGTATCCACTGCTGCACCGAGTCGAAGTGCCCTAACAGGAGCAGCTCGCTGAGCGTGCCGACGAGTCCTGCTGCCAGCGTGGCGAGCAGGATCTTTCGGATACGAGCCAAGGCGACCGCCTCTGACAATTAGACTCCCAATAGTGCAGGTGGCTAGGTAGCTGGGTAGCTCTCCTCTCGCACTACCTGAGCAGTGTACGTGCGATCGCCGGGTCGCCGTCGTTGGGTGCGGGGGTCACACCGAGCACCTGGGCGAGCGCATTGTAAATGTGGATGTTCTGGAAAGCAGGCACGGTCGTGCCCTGCTTGAATGCCGGACCCGCGGCGATGAATATCCCGCGCATCGACTTGAACTGTGGATCGTAGCCGTGCACGCCGTGATCCTCGTGACGCTTCCCGGCGCGCACCTGCTCCAGGGTCTCGCGCCGCATCACCTGCCAGCCTTCGTCCGCCACGCCGATAATCGGAGGAATCCGCGGATGGTCTCGGTAGTGCCAGCGTTCCGGCGTGTTGGCGCGGCGGTAGACCTTGAACTTGCGGGCGCGCGACAGCGAGCGGTACACCGCGTCCTCACGTCCTGCCTTCGGAACAAGCGCCAGCGTCGGGTTGATGTCGACGATGTCCACATCGTCCAATGAGATGTAGTCGTCCACGACGACGACGTGACGGCTGTCGGTGAACGCCATGCCGTGATCGGACGCGACGACGAGGTTGACCTGATCGAGTAGGCGGCGGCGCTCGAGGCCGGCAACCAGGTCTCCGATGTAGCCGTCTACTCGTGTGATGGCGTCGCGCACCTCCGGCGAATCTGGACCCTCGGCGTGGCCTGCCGTATCCACGTCATCGAAGTACACCGTGATCAGGCGCGGCCGCTCTGCGTCGGGAAGATCCATCCACTGCAGGACCTGGTTGACACGGTCGGCGCCCGGCCTGGAGGAATCGTAGGGCGTCCAGTATTTCGAGATCACGCCTTGAATCGGCGCCTCGGTGCCGGGCCAGAACATCGCGCCGGACAGCAGACCACCTCGCTGCGCCGTCACCCAGATCGGCTCACCGCCCCACCACATCGGATCGCGGACTTCCTTCACGATCGCGCTGGCGAATCGTCGCCCGGTTGGCTGGTCGAGGATGTTGTTGGCGACGATGCCATGATGGCCGGGATAGAGGCCGGTGGCGATCGTGTAGTGATTGGGAAACGTCTTCGACGGAAAGCTGGGGATGAGGCCCTCGGCGCGCACGCCGCGTGCGGCCAGGCCGCGCAGGTTCGGCGTCGGCGCCTTGTCGACGTAATCCCAGCGGAAGCCGTCGAACGAGACCAGGATGACGGTGGGCTCGAGAACGCCTGCTGCCGGTGCGTTCTGTGCGGCGGAGACGCCGAGCCACGAGCCGAACGCAGCGATGAGGATGAGCAGCCAGACGAACCGGCGCATCAGTCGAATTCGACCCGTGGCGCGGCCTGCGCGCGTCCAATCACGCCGGCGGCGATGTCGGCCTTGGCGTAGCTCTCGCCTTTGACCGGTTTGCCAGCCAGGCGCCGAAGCATCGAAAGCTGTCCCGTGTGCGTGAGTGAATCCGCGATCGGACCTTGAAACAGGCGCTCGACCGTCGCTCCGAGCACGGCGCTCGACTCGAGATGCGCGTCGAACGCTTCGACCGTTGAAAAGAATCGCTTCACCTCGGCGTCCCACTCGAGCGGCGGCGAGTCGCGCCAGACCTGCTTGCCTTTCGCCATCCAGAGCGCCCCGTCGAAGAGGTCGCCCATGTGGGCCAGGATCTGCGCCGGCGTGCGAGTGCCCGGCGCCACCACGAAGTCGCCAAACCGCGCCGGCGCGCCCCGCAGTGCTTTCTCGGCGCGATAGGCCAGTGTTGCCACCGTGTGTCGGAGCAACGCGCGGCTTGGATCGATCTTCATTCAGGCATTCTATCCGCCCGGCCGGACATCCCTCGCCCGGGGTCAGACCCCAACAGCGGACTGATGGGGGTCAGACCCCAGTGACGACCAGTGACGGAGCCACCCAAGGTTGCGGTTTCTTCACACAGGCGGCAGGAGGACGGTGGGCTGTTTCTGCGACGTTCTCGGGAGTTCCTCGCGATTTCGGGCGGAACACTGGGTCGAGAGCTCAGCACGTCCTTTGCGATCCCTGCCGCATGGCTCGTTCGAGAAGATTGTTTCTTCCGGGCATCCCACAACACGTGATCCAACGTGGGAACAACCGCGGCGATATCTTCCTCTCCCCTGCGGACCACGAAGTCTTCCTGTGGGCACTTCGCGACGCACTGTCGCGGTATCCACTACAGGTGCACGCGTACGTGCTGATGAGGAACCACGTGCATTTCATGGTCACACCGGAGTCGCCGGGCGCGATGCCGAGTGTCATGCAAGCGATCGGACGCCGTTATGTCCGTTATTTCAACGATCGCTACCAACGCACAGGAGGACTATTCGAAGGGCGGTATCGATCCCTGATGGTGGACGATGAACGGTATTGGTTCACGTGCATGCGGTATATCGAGCTGAACCCAGTACGCGCCGGCCTGGCGAAGACCCCGGATGCGTACGCGTGGTCCAGCTATCACGCGCACGCGCTTGGCAAAGCGGACTCGGTCGTGACGCCACACGCGCTCTATCTTGCGCTCGGCACGACGTCACGCGATCGCGAACGGAGCTGGCGCGGACTCTGCGGCGGGCGGGTCGCGGATGACGAGTTGGCGGAAATCCGCCTCGCGGTGACCCGTGGAAGGATGCCGCAGCGCGTTGCATTTCCCGACACCGCCGGCGTTTAGAGTCGCCAAGATCTGAGTGTGGCCTTCAATGGGGTCTGACCCCATTCCGAGTTGTCAGGGGGGTCTGACCCCACCATAATCGACCAATGCGGCGCGTCGCGCTCCTGGTGCTCGCTGCGGCCCTCGTCGTGCTGGGTGGCGCGGGGAGTGCCGCGCGGCAGCCCGGCTCTGGCCGACCGCTGGCCCTGGTCGCCGAGCTGGACGGCATCATCCACCCGATCTCCGCCGAATACCTCACCAGCGTCATCGACCAGGGCGACACCGCCGGCGCCGATCTCGTCGTCTTCATCCTCAGGACGCCGGGAGGCCTGCTCGATTCCACGCAGGCGATCGTCTCGCGCATGATCACCTCCCGCGCGCCGGTGGCGGTGCTCGTGGCGCCGTCCGGTGCGCGCGCCGCGTCCGCCGGCTTCGTCATCACCATCGCCGCCGACATCGCGGCCATGGCACCCGGCACGCACATCGGCGCCGCGCATCCTGTGTCGGGCACGTCGCAGACGATGGACGAGACGATGTCGCAGAAGGCGGCATCGGATACGGCGGCCTACGTGCGGTCACTCGCGGAGGCGCGGGGCCGCAACGTCATGCTCGCCGAAGAGGCCGTGCTCCACAGCCGCGCGTTTACCGACCGCGAAGCGCTCGAGGCGATGCCGCCGCTCATCGACCTCAACGCCAGGGACGTCGACGATCTGCTCGAACGGCTCGACGGCCGGACGATCAAGCGGTTCGACGGCCGCACCACCGTGCTCCGCACCGACGGCGCGGAGATCCGGCGGATCGAAATGAGCCGGCGGCAAGCCTTTCTCGGTGCGATCGCGCATCCGCAGGTCGCCTACATCCTGATGACGCTCGGCATCCTGGGCCTGACCGTCGAACTCTGGAATCCCGGCGCCGTGCTCCCCGGCGTGGCAGGCGGCCTCTGCCTGCTCCTCGCCTTCTTCGCGTTCCAGATCCTGCCGGTGAATACGATTGGCCTGCTCCTGATCCTGTTCGGGATCGCGCTCCTCATCCTCGAGCTCAAGGTTCCCAGCTTCGGCGCCCTTGGCGTCGGCGGCACCGTCAGCCTGGTCGTCGGATCGATCATGATGACGCGCAACACGGTGCCGGGGGTTGACGTCGGCCTGGGCGGAATCGTCCCCGTGGCACTGGGCCTCGCCGCGATCTTCCTGTTCCTCGGACGCCTGGCGCTGGCCGCGCAGCGCCGCCGCCCGGTCACCGGCAGCGAGGGGATGCTGGGCGAGATCGGCCGCGCCCGCGATCCGCTCGAACCGGGCGTGCCCGGATATATCGACGTCCATGGAGAGATGTGGCGCGCCGTCAGCCGCGAGCCGATCGCGGCCGGTCAGCGGGTGCGCATCACGGCAATCGAAGGACTGACCCTGGTGGTTGAACCCGCTGCACTCGAAGGAGCCACGCCATGACGCTGTCACCGTTCCTGATCCTCGCAATCGTGATCGCTTTCTACCTGATCACCTCGATTCAAATTCTCAACGAGTACGAACGCGGCGTGATCTTCCGCCTCGGAAAGCTGCTGCCGCTGCCCAAGGGCCCGGGTGTCGCGCTGGTGTTCAGGCCGATCGATCGGATCGTCCGCATCAGCCTGCGGACGGTCGTCCTCGACGTTCCGCCCCAGGACATCATCACGCGCGACAACGTCTCGGTGAAGGTCAACGCCGTCGTCTACTTCCGCGTGGTGGATCCGGGACGTGCGGTCGTCGAAGTCGAAAACTACCACTACGCGACGTCGCAGTTGGCCCAGACGACGCTGCGAAGCGTGCTTGGCACCGCGGAGCTCGACGACCTGCTGGCCGAGCGCGATCGTCTGAACCGCGAGCTCCAGGCGATCCTCGACCGCCAGACGGATCCGTGGGGGATCAAGGTCTCCGCCGTGGAAGTGAAGCACGTCGACCTGCCGCAGGACATGCAGCGGGCGATGGCACGGCAGGCGGAAGCCGAGCGCGAGAAGCGCGCGAAGATCATCCACGCCGAGGGCGAGCTGATGGCGTCCGAGAAGTTGTCGCAGGCCGCCGCGATCATCGACGCCCAGCCCGCCACGATGACGCTGCGCTACCTGCAGACGCTGACGGAGATCGCCGCGGAGCAGAACTCGACGATCATCTTCCCGCTGCCGATGGAGCTGCTCGGCCTGCTTCGAGGGGACAAGAGATGATCGATCGGCGGGAATTCATCGGCACCGCAGCGCTTGCCGCGCAGGCGCCGCTGGTCTGGCTCAACCTGAATCAGAAAGAGCTGGACGATGCCTACGACCAGAGTGTCTGGGCGCCGAACCAGGCTCAGGTCCAGGGGCGGTGGGCGTTAAACAGCGAGATCGTCCGGCAGCGCATCGGCAAGCCGCGGCGCTTCGCCTACGGGCCGACGCCGATCGAAGGATTGGACGTCTACACAACGAACCGGCCGAACGCGCCGATCAATATCTTCATTCATGGCGGCGCGTGGCGAGCCGGCGACGCGAAGAATTTCGGCTTCATGGCCGAGACGTTCGTCCGCGCCGGGGCGCACTACGTCGTGCTCGACTTCATCAACGTGATCGAATCCGGAGGCACCCTCTCGCCGATGGCCGACCAGGTTCGCCGGGGCGTGGCCTGGGTGTATCGGAATGCGGCGATGTTCGGCGGGGATCCGAATCGGATCTATCTCGGTGCGCAGTCCTCGGGCTCACACCTGGCCGGCGTCGTCGTGGTCACCGACTGGGGGAAGCAGTTCAACCTCCCCCGCGATGTCGTAAAGGGAGCGGTGATGACGAGCGGTATCTACGATCTGAAGCCGGCGCGGCTCTCGGCGCGCAGCTCGTATGTGAAGTTCACCGACGAGATCGAACAGGACCTCAGCCCGCAACGCCATCTCGCGACCCTCTCATGCCCGCTCGTGCTGGCGCACGGCACCGTCGAATCGCCGGAATTCAAGCGCCAGACCCGTGACTTCGCTGCCGCCATCACGGCCGCCGGCAAGCCGGTGGAGTTCCTGATTGGCGACGGATACAACCACTTCGAGATCGTCGAAACGTTTGCCAATCCGTACGGACTGCTTGGACGAGCCGCGCTCGAACAGATGAGGCTGCCGGTCCCGGCATAATCACTCCGTGCCGGAATTTCACGCCGAACCGTACCTGCACCTGGCAGGCCTCTCCCACACCTCCGCGCTGATTACCTGGGGCGCTTTCTATTTCAGGACGCGCACGCACAAGGCCTGGAAGCTGGTCGACGATGACGACCTGCGGTACGTCCACCCGCCGCGGCGGGAGAGCATCGGCGCCCGGTCGGCGCCGTACGGTCCGGGGCGCGTCAACGTCTACCGCATGGACGGCACCCTGGCGGCGACGGGCTTCACCGAGACGACGAACTTCTGCTGGGTGACCGGACTGACTTCGGACACGCCGTACCGCTACGAGGTGCTCGTCAAAGGCGAAGTCTGGGGGAAAGACGAGCGCTGGGACTGGACGCCGGGCACCGAGCAGGGGCTCGTGCAACGCGGCGGCCGCTACATCAACGAGTTCCGCACGTATCCGGACCCGGCGACCGAGCCCACGGGATCGTTCACGTTCATGGTGCTCGGCGACTACGGCACCGGCATCCGCAGGTCGTCACCGAAACGCCGGCAGCGCGAAGTGGCCGAAGCAATGCAGCGCGCCTTCGACCAGTTCGACGTGCGCTTGATCATCACCGCCGGCGACAACATCTACGCCGGCAACCGCATCCTCGGCCTGCCGGTCGGCGCGCAGGGCGATGAAGACGACGACTGGTTCTTCACCTTCTTCCAGCCCTACCGCTACATGATCAACCGCGTGCCGATGTATCCGTGCATCGGCAACCACGACACCGCCGAAACCGAAGATCGCGACGACCGCGAGCAGTTGCTCGACAACCTCTATCTCCGCGAGCGGATGGCGAGCGACGAGGCGTCCGGGCGCGCGTCGATGGACCCGGGCCTCTTCTACCGCTTCCGCTTCGGGCGTGACGTCGAGTTCATCGGCATCGACACGTCGAAGGAAGGCTTCTTCCGCGGCAAGCGCCTGTTCGAGTATCCGAAGCATTGGGAGTGGATCGAGCAGACGCTCGCGGCGCCGGGTGCACGGTGGCGGCTGCCCTTCGCCCACCATCCACCCTTCAACGCCGGGCCCAAGCACGGCAACACGGATCGAATGGAGGGACTGCTGCCACTGCTCGCCCGGGGCGGCGCGCGCGCGATGTTCAGCGGTCACGAACACAACTTCCAGCACTCGCACCACGACGGCATCGATTACTTCATCACCGGCGCCGGCAGCAAAGTGAACGCAGCGCCGCCGACGGACTTCGCGAACGCGCACACCCTGTCATGGTCAGGCCAGGCGCACTTCCTCCTGGTGACCATTGCCGGAGACACGATGACCGTCCGCACCATCGGCGAGCTCGTGGACGGCGAGCTGAAGGACCTGCCCCGGTTCACCCCCGCCGGCGAATCTGTCGCCGGCCCGATGATA
>CAMCNL010000166.1 GCA_945876205.1 Candidatus Sulfopaludibacter sp. SbA3 | reverse complement strand
GCGGCGCGAAATCCGAGCCGCACATTCCTTTCCTGCCGTGGGCAGCCGCGGTCTACGACTACAACTCCGCCAACGTCTCGAAGTACGACCCGGAAGGCTTCTGTCTTCCGCCGGGCGGACCGAGGATGATGGCGACGCCGTATCCGATGGAGATCGTGCAGCTACCGGAGCAGAAGCGCATCTTCATGGTGTTCGAGGGTGCGACGCACATCTGGCGCGAGATCTTCATGGACGGCCGTCCGCATCCGCAGGGCGATGCGCTGAATCCGACCTATCTCGGTCACTCGGTTGGACGCTGGGACGGCGACACCCTCGTCGTCGACGTCGTCGGTTTCAACGAGGGCACGTGGATCGATTACTTCGGCCACCCGCACACCGACCTGCTGCACGTCGTCGAGCGGTTCTCGCGGCCCGACAAGAACACGCTGCGGTTCGAGGCGACGATCGACGATCCCGGCGCCTACGCGAAGCCGTGGACGGTGGCGTGGAATGTTCCGTGGGACGCGAAGGGCGAGCTGAAGGAATACATCTGCCAGGAGAACAACCGGTATCTCTGGAACCTCAACGACGACTTCGGGAATCCGCTCTTCGGTCCTCGGTAGGCGAGCTTCAAGAGACTCGCCCCACGATCAATTAGTTTCTGACCAACCGGAAGTCGCCCTTCTGGGTTCCCTGGTTCCAGGTGCCGGATAACACGCGGTTGTAGGCGCCAAGGTTTTCCAGCTTGCCATCGATCACGTAGCGAACCGCGCGGCCCGAGGCGTCTTTGCCTTCGGCCTCGAAGTGGACGGTCCAGTTCGACGGATCGAGCGACGTCTTCTGCAGCGGCACGGCGTTGGGCCCGGGATTGATCGTCCCGGTCACCGCCTTGCCGTCCCAGTTCAAGTCGAGCAGCAGGCGGTTGCGCGTCTCCTTCGTCGTTCCCCAATCGCCGCTCCACGACCCCTTGAGCGGATGCCCGTACTGAGCTGCCGCGGGCACGCATGCCAGGACGATCAGCGTCGCCGTGAGCGTCAGGAGTGTGAGCTTCCTAAGCATCCTCGCACCTTCGCACCTTATTGAATCGCCGTCTGGTAGCTCAGCGTCGACTGCCACACGCCATCACGTTTGATCCACACGCGCGAAATGTGCAGGAGGTTCCCGCGATCGGGTTTGTGCTCCGAGCGCATGACGACGACGTCGCCGAAGTCGAGCATCTCGGCCGACACGAGCGCGGTCGGAGAGACACCGCCAAATGCCGCGCGACGGAGCCCGGCCATGCGCGTGGGCTTGTCGATGACCCTGTCGCTATTGGAGCTCGCGACCACGAACTCGTCGGCAACGTGAACGGCGAATCCATCGGCATTGCTGCCGTGAGCCGCGGTCTCGAGCTCCTGGTAGGCGGCGACGACCGCGCGCTCGTTGTCGCTCTTCGGCTCGTACGGTACGGTGCGGCAGGGGTTGACGCACTCCTTGCCGGTGCCGGGCGTGGTGGTGGGAGGTGCGTCGAGCGATTTCGTCTCCTGGTGGATCAGGAGGCGCCAGCCCGCCGGCCGCTGCGCCCAGACGCGCACCTCGTGCATCGTGTCGCGATCGACCAGCACGACGCCCACCTTGCCGTAGGCGAAGCGGCGCACCTGCGCGCTGTTCTCATCGGTGATGGCCGGAGTCGGGAGCTTGCTCGCGACCTCGTCCCTCGTCAGCGTGCGTCCATTCGCATCAGTCCAGGTGAACTCCGAGTCCAGCGCGTTGAGCGTGCCGTCCAGGTCGGCCTTGGCGAGCGCGCCTGAGAAGGCGCGATCGGCTGCCGTGAGCGCCGGGTCCTGCGGCGGCGGGGGCTCGACGAGATGCGACTTGAATCCCGCGCGGATGGAGGGTTCGGACAACTGCTTGAGCAGCGCGTCGGTTGCCGCGGAATCCTTGGCGTTCGGGCTGCGGCCCGCGGTGAACGAGATATAGCCCTGCACTTCGGCCGGCAGCAGGCCCAGCAACTGCACGCCCGGCTCTGGCGCGATCTCGCTCGCCAGGGTCAGCACGAGCTCCGCCTCGCCAGCGGCGACCGCGGGCGGACCGCCGCCGGGCCCCCTCGGCACAAACTTCGGCGTCATCGCACTGGTGATGCCGAGGCTTGCGAACGCCTTGTCGATCGTCGCCCGGCTCGCCCCTTCGGCGGTGAACGCCACCGACTTCGAGGCGAGCAGCATCTTCTTCAACGCGTCGGGGGTGCTGACGTCCACCTTCGGAGTGCCGGCCTTCGAGCCGACGCCCACGCCGACGCGCCCCAGGTTCACGCGTCCCTCGTCAGCGACCTTGCCCTGCTTGACCAGGTCGTCGACGAGCGCGTCCGTGAGAATCGTCACGTCGAACGCCTCGCCCTTCTCGATCTGCGACTTGAGCGCCGCGGACGTGCTGAACTCAATCGAGAGCGGGTGCCCGATCGCGCGTTCGAGATCTGGCTTCATCGCCTCCATCGCCGACTTGACGCCGTTTGAGCTCAGGACGCGGATGGTAGTGGGCGCCGCGGCGGGCGGCGCAGCCTTCGACTGGCATCCGATGCCGACGACGAGGGCGACGAGCAGCAGTGAATGTTTCATGGGCATATACAATAACTCCGACGTGCGACTCGAAGGACAATTCCGCGTGAAGGCCGCGCAAGACACGGTCTACGACTTTCTTACCGACCCCACACAGGTCAGCCGGCACATGCCAGACGTCAAGGAGGTCGAGGTCCAGGACCGTGACCACTTCACCGTCAAGGCGCGCGTCGGCATCTCACATATCAAGGGAACGATGGTCATGAAGCTGACGATTACCGATCGTCAGCCGCCCACCAGCACGACGGTGATCGGCAAAGGCACCGGCCTCGCCTCCGTCGTCGACATGGTGACCGGGTTTACGCTGCACACCGACAACGATGAGACGGTGGTGAACTGGACGGGTGACGTGACCGTGTCCGGAAGCCTGTCCTCGTTCGGTCCCCAGGGTCTCCTTGACCGGATGGCCAGGAAGAACGTGGAGACCTTCATCGAGGGGATCCGGGCCGGCATCGGCGCGCCCTGAACGTCGCGAGCCACGAAGATCGTGATGTAGCCACGAAGGTCACGAAGATCACGAAGCTTAAGAAGCCTCTTCGTGACCTTCGTGTTCTTCGTGGCTAAGACCCTTCGTGGCGAAGCGTCATTTCAACAACGGGATGTTCGCAACCGGCGCCGGCGCGGTCCGCGCCTGCAGGAACGCGTAGATATTCGCCAGGTCGGCATCCGAGACGACCTTCTCCGTGTACGGCGGCATCTGGTTGGTTGGCCGGCGAACATAGCGCGAGAACGCCGCCCAGGCGATCGGCTTGGGTCCCAAACGCGGCCCCGTCGCGCTCGACCCCTGGGCCTCGTAGCCGTGGCACTGGTAGCAACCAAAGCTTGAATACAGTTTCTTGCCCGCGTCCGCGTTGCCCGCGGGCGCCGAAGTCTGCGCAGCAGGCGAAGGCGACGGTGCCGCCGCTTGCGCGCTCGCGATGGTCGCCGTGAGAAGAAGGGCGGCGAGAGTGATCCCGGTTTTCATCGTTGTTCCTTAGCGGGGCTGGGTGACGACATCGATGAGCGACGGCTCGCCGCTCTTGACCACTTCGATGGCGCGCTTGATCGCCGGGCCCAGGTCGTTGGGGTTGGTGATCGGTCCCTGCGCGTGGACGCCCATCCCCTGGGCGATCTTGGCGTAGTCGATGTTGGGGTTGTCGAGCGTCGTCCCGATGTGCGCCCGGGTGATGCCGCGGTTGTGACGTCCGGCCATCCGCTGGAGGTGCATGATCTCCTGGTGATAGCCGCGGTTGTTGTGCATCACCGCGAGCAGCGGGATCTTGTGATGCGCGGCGGTCCACCAGACACCGGGTGCGTACATGAAGTCACCGTCGCCCTGGATGGTCACCGAAAACCGTCCGTGCTTCCTGTTCGCGAGCGCGCCGCCGACGGCTGCCGGCGCGCCGTAGCCCACGCCGGCGCCGCCAGAGTCGCCGAGGTGCTGGTAGTGCTTGTCAAAGTTCCAGAGGCGCTCGGCCCATCCGCTGGCGTTGCCGCTCGAGGAGACCAGCGACCAGTCGAGGTCCTTGATCTGCGCCCAGAGCTCCATCTGCATGCGCGCCGTACTGATTGGCGTCGCGTCCCACGCAAAGGCCGCCTCTTCGCGCGCGTCGGCCAGGGCCTTCGCACTCGCGTCGGCGAACCTGCTGCCGCGCTCCTTCATCACGCGCGTCCGGTCGGCGGTCAGCAGCTTCTTGCAGGCCTCGATCAACGCGGGAAGCGTCGCTTCCGCGTCGGCGGCCATGGCGACGTCGACTTCGGGGTAGCGCTGGAAGTCCTGGAAGTTGGCGTTGCTGAAGAGGTCAGTGGCCGTGATGCTGATCAACTTGGTGCCGGGCTTGACGATCGATCGCGACGAGCGATAGAGCGCGTCCCGCGAGGCGTTGGTGTTGCCCCAGAAGTCGGTCAACTCGAGACCCAGGATGACGTCGGCGTTGGTGATCAGCCGCCGGCCGCCCGCGGTCTGGTTCAGAGGATGGCGCGAAGGGAAGTTCATGCGGCCGCCCTGGTCGACGACCGGGGCCTGGAGCGTTTCGGCCAGCTCGACGAGCCTGGCAATGCCCGCCGGCGTGCGCGCCGCGCGGTCGGCGATGATCACGGGATTCTGCGCGTTGACCAGCAGGCGCGCGGCTTCGGCCACCGCGCCCGAATCGCCCTGCGGCGGCGTCGCCACGGTGAGGCGCGGCACGCGAAGGCGGCCGGCAATCTCCGGCAGGATCGGATCTTCCTGGAGTCCTCCGTCGATCATGACCAGCACCGGCATCATCGGCGGCGTCATCGCGATCTTGTAGGCGCGGACGGCGGATTCGGCGAAGTGCGGGAGCGAAACCGGCTGGTCGTCCCACTTGACGAAATCGCGGAGCATCGCGGCGGCGTCCTGCACGCTGTGCTGCCATTCGACGCCGGGACGCCGAAGCGTCGCATCGAGCGTGTTGCCGCCGAGGATGTAGACCGGCACGCGATCGCAGTACGAGTTGTAGATCGCCATCGCCGCGTGTTGCAGGCCCACCGTGCCGTGGCACAACACGGCCATCGGCTTGCCCTCGGCCTTGAAGTAGCCCTGCGCCATGGCCACGGACGACTCCTCGTGGCAGCAGGTGATGAACTCCGGCATCGAGTTGTTGCCGTAGTTGACGATCGATTCGTGGATGCCGCGGAAGCTCGAGCCGGGGTTCGACGCGACGTACTCGAAGCCGAGCGACTTGATGACGTCGACCATGAAATCGCCGCCAGGCCGGTCAGTGGTGATGTCCTCCGCGTCGGGCCTCGGGTCGGCCTCTCGCTGTGGTGTCGGCGCCGTGGGCCCTTGCGCCGCAGCCTGCGCCGCAGCAGGCGCTGGCGCCGCGGCGGCGGCGACCGAGGATGGGACCAGGGCCGCGGCGCTCGAGACGGCGGCGCTCTTCAGAAAATTCCGGCGGGCGACAGAGGTTTTCTTTGGCATGGCGGCGACAGTGTAGCGCGGAGCCGCCCGGGTTGGTAGGGCCTATGACAATCGGGTTACGATACATCTCCGAACCTGAACGGCGTTCCAGCGGAGGCTCATTCATGCGACATGTCCTCGTGGCGCTCGTAATGACGACCGCAGCGCTTCTGTGGCCGCACCGCGCCTTGGCCCAGAGTGCGCCCGATCTCTCCGGCAACTGGATCCGCGGTGGCGGCCCGGTGGTGTTTTCGAAGTGGCAGTTTACCGAGACCGGCGAGCGGCGCTTCAAGTCATACGACTTCATGAAGGACGACCCCGCCTACGAGTGCATTGCGGCAAGTTGGTCACGCGCCTGGATGAATCCCAACGTGCTGGTTCGGATCACGCAAGCCGCCGACAGCGTGCGCCTGCAGCACGAATTCATGGACATCGATCGCCGCGTGCCGCTGGTGAATCCCGCCATCCCTGTCCCGAAGCGCTCAGCGTTGATTCCCAAGATGCCGACCCTGGGCCGGTCCGCGGCTTGGTATGACGGCGACGCGCTCGTCATCGACACGGTCGGCATTCCCGACGGCTGGATGGCGACGATGGAGCAGTGGGCCGGGTTGCCCCAGAGCCCGCAGATGCACACCGTCGAGCGCCTGCGCCGGTCAGGTGATGCACTGACGATCGAGATGACGCACTTCGATCCTGCCTATTACCGGACACCGGTCGTCGTCACGATCCCGTACCGGCGGACCGACTGGGAGCTCATGCCTTACGGCTGCGATCCGAAAGAAGCCCGAGTCGTCGCGCCCTCCCCGAGGTGACCGTCATGTCCAGACCCTCAGTCGTCCTGCTGATTGGCGCCTTCGTCATCACCGCCAGTGCTGTCCTCGGCGCCCATCACTCGACCGCCGTCAACTTCGAGATGTCGAAAGAAGTGACGATCGTGGGCGTCATCAAGGAACTCAAGTGGATGAACCCGCACTCACACTGGTGGGTCGACGTGACCGGCGAGGATGGCAAGCCGGTCGAGTGGCTCATCGAGTTTGGCGCGGTGAACACGATGAAGCGCGCCGGCTTCCCGATGGATCAGTTCAAGGCCGGTGACCGCGTCGAGATCACCGGCAACCCCGGTCGGCGTGACCGCGCGGTCCTGCTGCGTCAGGTGTTGTACAACGGCGTTCGGCTGAATCCGGAGATGAGGCGCTAGCTACCCAGCCAACCCAGCCACCTACGGAGCTATTTCTTCCAGCCGCCTGTTGCGGGTTTCGAGCATCAACGTGCCGGTGATGGCGCCGACGACGCCGGCGGCCGCGAACATCAGGAAGACGGCGGCGGTGCCGCTGGTCTCCACGAGATATCCCACCAACAACGGACCTGCGGCTGAGGAGAGTCGCAGCCAGCAGGTCGCCGATCCGGTGCCGAGCGCGCGCATCCGCGTCGGGTAGATTTCAGGCGTGTACAGGTAGAGCACCGCGTTGACCGACCCGATGAGGCCGTAGCTCAACGTCACGAGCACGATTACCGCCGTCACCGAGTGGGCGGCAAACGATCCCAGCGCCGCCAGCAGCAGCGCCCCGGCCGTGAAACAGGCCACGGTCCATCGCCGCCTGCCGATCCGATCGATCACGAACGCGCAGACCAGGAGCAGCGCGACCTGCGCGACGTTGGTCAACGTCCCCGCGCGCAGCGACTCCGGGATGCTCAGGTGATAGACGCGGTTGTAGAGCGTCGGCATCCAGTTGTTCAGGCCGTTGGTGATGAAGTACGCGGTCGCCCAGAGCGACCAGACCACCAACGTGCGGTGACGATAGAACGGAGAGAGCAGTTCGCTCCATCGGCTCTTCTCGGGGCCCACGGTCCGGCTGGAGCCGGACACGACTTCTGCGGCGACGGACGTCGTCTCCGGCTTCAGCCGGACCGGCGTGCTCGCTTCGACTTGTTCGATGATCGATTCGGCTTCTGCCAGGCGTCCCTTGCTGATGAGCCAGCGTGGTGATTCTGGAAGCCGGAGCAGGAGGAAGGTAATCAACAGGCCAGGGATGCCGCCGATCAGGAACATCACCTGCCAGCCGAACGACGGCACGACCAGGGCGCCGATCTGCCCGGTGGCCATCAGGCCGATGGGAAAAATCATTTCGTAGAGCAGGAAATAGCGTCCGCGGCCGTGGGCGCGCGAGAGCTCGTTGATATACACCGCGGCCACCGGCATCTCGCCGCCGACACCGATCCCCTGGATCAAGCGGACCGCCAGCAGGGCCGGGAAGCTTCCCGTGGCCGCGCAGGCCAGCGTCATCACCGACATCAGCGCGGTGGCGCCGGCGGCGCTGCGCACGCGCCCGTAGCGCTCGGCGAGCCCGCCGAAGAGCAGGGCGCCTGCAAACTGTCCGAGATACCCAACCGAGATCAGCCAGCCGATTTCCGCCGACGAGATCTGCCACTGCCGCACCAGTACCGGCAGCACGAAGGCCAGTGAGAGCGCGTCGAACGCATCGAAGAACGTTGCGCTGCCCATGATGACGCGCGCTCGCAGGTGCCACTTCGAAAAGGGCACGCTCTCGAGTCGCGCGATCAGATCGGCGGGTGTGCTCACGCGCGCTGCAGCAGGGCGAGAAGCTCGGACGCGATCGTCTCCGGATGCTCGATGGGCGTCAGGTGCCTCGCGCGCGGAAGGATCGTCAACGTCGACTGTGGAATCGCCTCGTGGAGCTGGCGCGCCATCGCCACCGGCGTCGCGTAGTCTTCCTCGCCGACGACAACGGCGACCGGCATGCGGAAGGACGCGAGGTGCTGCCGCACGTCGACGTTTCCGAGCAGCGCGCAGCTCGCCGCGTAGCAGTCGAGATCGTTGGCCACGAACAGCGCCGTCAGCCGGCTCAACTCGTCGCGATGCGAGGCGCGGTATTCATCGGAGAACCACCGCGTCAGCTGAAAGTCGATGAGGCCGCGCATGCCTTTCACCCGCGCCGCGTCTGCCCGCTCGCCGAACTTGACCGGCGCGTCGGCGCCGTACCACGCCGTTGTGTCGATGAGCCCGAGAGCCGTGATCCGATCGGGATACAACCCCGCGAATGCCAACGCCACGTTGCCGCCCATCGAGCAGCCGGCAACCGCCGTCTCGGGCCATCCGAGGTGGTCGAGCAGTTCCGCGAGGTCGCGGGCAAACAACTGCGCCGTGTAGACGCCGCTCCGGCGATCCGATCGCCCATGTCCACGGCAGTCATAGACGAGGATCTCGGCGTCGCCCTGGAGCCGATCGGCGACGCCGTCCCACACGCTGCGGTCCAGCGCCAGCGAGTGCACCAGGACGATGCGCGGTGCGCCCACCTTGGGCGCCGCGCGCCGGGTGAATGAAAGCGATGAGCCGTCGGACGTGACGAAGGTATCGTGCTGCGCAGGTGAGGTCATAGTTGGCGGTACCGGGGGCGTCGTGAAGGTGGATTGTAGATTAGATCGAGGCTGATGGACGGCGTCGCCAACTAGCACGTTCATTGCAGTGTTGGTGGATGGAGGCTTTTCACCCATGTTGCGAGGACTGTTGCGGCTCATCATCATCGTCGTCGTCATTGTCGGCGTCGGCGCGTTCTTCTTCGGATACCGTCGGGCTGCGTCAGGTCCCGTCGTGGTCGAAGATCGGCAAGTCGGCACGACTGGACCGGTGCGCGACATCGATACCTCCAGGGCGCGCCAGACGGGTGCGGCCATCGGTGAAACCGTCGCTGTTGGCGCCAATGAGGCGCAACGGGCCCTGTCGGCGGCCGGTATCACCGCGAAAATCAAGTCGAAGATGGCGCTCGACGATGGGATCGATGCGGCCAGCATCGACGTCGACACCGACGGAAGCGTCGTGACGCTGACCGGCCGGG
>CAMCNL010000165.1 GCA_945876205.1 Candidatus Sulfopaludibacter sp. SbA3 | reverse complement strand
CTCGATGCGATGCGAACCCGCGAGGGAGGTCACTTGCGCACCGACCTCGACGCGCGCAAGGAATTTCTCGCCGATCTCATCACGCGTGTCGCGGCCGCCGCCGACGAGGGGCGCGGCGACGTGCAGGCGCGTCTCCAGGAGAAAGTTCGCGAGATCAGCCTCGACATCCCGGTGGACCAGGCGATGATCGCGCAGGAGATCGTGCGCAGCGCGGCGCGCTCCGACATCAGCGAAGAGGTCACGCGCTTTCGCGCGCATCTGGCTCACTGGGACTCGCTGAGCGTGTCAGACGAGCCGTGCGGTCGGAAGCTCGATTTCCTGCTTCAGGAGATGAACCGCGAGGTCAACACCGTCGGCTCGAAAGCTGACGGCCTGCGGGTCACGGAGATGATCATCAACGCCAAGGCCGAGCTCGAGAAGATGCGGGAGCAGGTCCAGAATGTCGAGTGAGGCCGCGGCCGGCACGCAGGGCTCCTCGGCTGCGCTCAGGGCAGGCCGGCGCGGGCTGCTGTTCATCGTCTCGGCGCCCTCGGGCACCGGCAAGACGACGCTCGTGGAGCGGCTGGTGCACGTCCTGCCCAATCTGTGCATGTCGCGGTCGTACACGTCCAGGTCCGCGCGCGACGGGGAACGCGACGGGGTCGACTATAATTTCATTACCAGGGCACGGTTCGACGAGATGGTCCGCGAGGACGCCTTTCTCGAATTTGCCGACGTGTTCGGCAACTGCTACGGGACAGCGGCGGCCGACACCGACGCGCTCCTGGCTGAAGGCAAGGACGTGATGCTGGTCATCGACGTCCAGGGCGCGAAGCAGGTTCGCACCCGCGGCATCGAAACCGTCGGCATCTTCGTGTTGCCGCCGTCGGCAACCGTCCTCGAACAACGGCTTCGCGGCCGCAGCAAGGATTCCGAGGATCAGATCCGCAAGCGCCTCGACACCGCGTGCCGCGAGGTGGGCGAGTTTGCCAGCTACGAATACGTGGTGGTGAACGACGAGCTCGAAGCAGCGGTCGATCGGCTGCGGTCGATCGTGCTGGCCGAACGGGCCCGCGTCAAGTCGATGCGGCCAACAGCCGATACGATCATCAAGACGTTCAAGCGGAAGTAACAAGAGGGATACATGGAAAGACAGCCGAAGGAAAACCGTTTCGAATATGTCGTCATCGCCAGCCAGCGCGCGCGCCAGCTGCTGAAGGGCGCCGTGCCCCGCGAGCCCGGCGACAAGACGGCCACGATCGCGCAGCGCGAAGTGATGCGCCGCAAGGTCGTCAAAGAAGACGATCGGGCCTAGCGTCGAGAGCCTAAAGCCCAGAGCCTAGAGCCTAATGTTGATCGCGCTCGGAGTGACCGGCGGTATCGGCGCCTACAAGGCAGTCGAAGTGTGCCGCCTGCTCCAGAAGCGCGGCCACGACGTCGTCGCGGTGATGACGCGGTCGGCGGCGAGGTTCGTCGGCCCGGTCACCTTCGAAGCGATTACGCGGCGCCCGGTGATCACCTCGCAGTGGAAGCCGGGGATGAACGCCGAGAGCCGGGTGGCCGTCGAGCACATCGCGATTGCCGATCAGATCGCGCTGCTGCTGGTCGCGCCCTGCACGGCGAACGTCATCGGCAAGTTCGCCAACGGGATCGCCGACGATTTTCTCTCCTCGCTCTACCTCGCGACCAAGGCGCCGGTGCTGCTCGCGCCCGCGATGAACTCCAACATGCTCGCGCACGACGCGGTGCAGCGGAATCTCAGGACGCTGGCTGAACGTGGCGTGCAGTTCGTCGATCCCGGCGAGGGCTACCTGGCCTGCGGCTGGATCGGCAAAGGACGTCTCGCCGAACCGGCCGACATCGTCGAAGCCGCGTCCCTCGTGCTCGCCCCCTCGTCCTCGGCGCTTCGCGGCAAGCATGTCGTGGTGACCGCGGGCCCGACCTACGAAGACATCGACCCGGTGCGTTATGTCGGCAACCGGTCGAGCGGACGCATGGGCTTCGCGATCGCGTCCGAGGCGCGGCGGCGCGGCGCCGAGGTCACGCTGATTGCCGGTCCGACGACGGCTGAGCCTCCTGCCATCGATGCGACGATCCGGGTGCGCAGCGCCGCGGAAATGCACTTCGCGGTCATGGACGCGGCGTCGCGCGCCGATGTCGTGGTGATGGCGGCCGCCGTGGCCGACTATGCCCCCGCGCAGCAGGCGGGGGAGAAGATTGCGAAAGCCGAGGGGCCAATGACGCTCACGCTCGAGCGCACGCGCGACATCCTGGCGGACCTCGCGAAGCTTCCGTCGAGGGCCACCCGTGGGCCCGTGCTGGTCGGGTTTGCCGCCGAGACGGGCGATGCCGTGACCAAGGCCAGGGCCAAGCGCGCGAAGAAGAACGTCGACCTGATCGTCGCCAACGATGTCTCGCAGCCCGGCGTGGGGTTCGATACCGAGACCAACGCGGTCACGCTGGTGAGCGCCGACGATGAACGGATCGTGCCGCTGCAGAGCAAAGACCGCATCGCCGCCGCCATCCTCGACCGCGTCGAGCAGTTGATGCAGGCGCGCGCCGCCGCTCCGGTTCGCGCGTGACCATGAACGGAGACGAGCTCAAGGCTCATCTCGAGTTTTTCGGCGAGCTCGGCGTGGACGGGTTCCGGCGTGAGCCGGAATGGCGAGCCCGGCAGGTGAGCGACGTCGCAATCGCGGATACCGCCAGTGCAGATCACGCCCCACAGGTAACCGCCCTCCGCATCATCTCGCTGACGTCCATCCGCGAAGAGATCGGCGACTGCACCCGCTGCAAGCTTCATACGCTGGGGCGCAAGCAGATCGTGTTTGGCGTGGGGAATCCGAACGCCGATCTGATGTTCGTGGGCGAGGCGCCTGGCGCCGAGGAAGACATCAAGGGCGAGCCGTTCGTCGGGCGCGCCGGTCAGTTGCTGACCAAGATCATCGAAGCGATCGACCTGAAGCGCGAAGATGTCTACATCGCCAACCTGATCAAGTGCCGTCCGCCCGACAACCGTAATCCCGAGCCGGATGAAGCGGAGCAGTGCGAGCCGTTTCTCTTTCAGCAGATCGATTCGATCAAGCCGAAGGTGATCGTGGCGCTCGGCAAGTTCGCGGCGCAAGCCTTGTTGAAGACGACCGATCCGATTAGCAAGATCAGGGGACGCGAGTTCACGTATCGCGACGCCGTGCTGATGCCGACCTACCATCCCGCCTACCTGCTGCGGACGCCGTCGGCCAAACGCGAAGTATGGGAGGATATGAAGCGCGTTCGCGAGCTGCTTCGCGAAGGCGAAGACTGAGTGTTGACTTGCGTTTAGTTGCCGTCGCGGTTCCAGTTCCCTTCCTCGACCTCCTCACCTACAACGTTCCGGATCGTCTCGAGCTGCCCGCGATCGGCGCGCGCGTGCGTGTGCCGCTGGGGTCCCGCACCCTGACCGGCTGCGTCATCGAGCATGGCGCGAGCATCGACGCTGGCACCGACGCGAAAGACATCGTTGAAGTCCTCGACCACGAAGCGTTTCTCCCGGCGACGGTCGTCGCCCTCGCGCGCTGGGTCGCGGAGTACTACGTCGCCGGGGTCGGCGACGCGATCGCCGTCGCCATGCCTCCCGGCGCCGCCCGGCGCGCCTCGAGCTACAAGACCCAGCGCATCGTCTCGATCACCGCGCACGGATTGGGGTCAGACCCCAGTGACGAGGGGACTCAAGGGGCTGAGTCCCCTCGTCACCGGGGTCTGACCCCCAAGCAAAGCCAGGCGATTGAAGCACTTGCGGCCGCTCCGGCGGGGCTGCCGATGTCGGCTTTGCGGGAGCGCGGCATCACGGCGGACGTGGTGTCGCGCCTGGTGAAACACGGACTCGCCACGATTCGCGACGAGGCCGACGAGCGGGATCCGTTCGAGCGCTCCGCGCTCGCGACGGTGGCCGCCGACCCGGACCGGCAACTGACGCCGGAGCAGGTCGCCGCGCTCGATGCGTTGTCGGCTCGCGCCGACGCCGCCGAATTCCGCGTCGCCTTGCTGCACGGCGTCACCGGCAGCGGCAAGACCGAGATCTACCTCCGCCTCGCGGACCGCGTGTGCAGGACCGGACGCCAGGTGCTGCTGATGGTCCCGGAGATCGCGCTCACGCCCTCGGTCGCCGCGCTCTTTCGCGCCGCGTTCGGCACCCGCGTCGCCATCCAGCACAGCGCGCTCTCTGACGGCGAGCGGCATGACCAGTGGCAGCGCATCCGCCGCGGCGACATCGACATCGTCGTCGGCACTCGCTCCGCGGTATTCGCGCCGCTGCCGCGCGTCGGGCTGATCATCGTGGACGAAGAGCACGACACCTCCTACAAGCAGGAAGAGTCGCCGCGCTATCACGGCCGCGACGTGGCGATTGTGAGGGGGAGCCTCGAGGGCGCCCTCGTCGTCCTCGGCTCGGCGACCCCGTCGCTCGAAAGCTTCCAGAATGCAGCGATTGGCAAGTACGACCTCGTCTCGCTCGAGCGGCGCGTGCTCGATCGCCCGATGGCCGCCGTCCGCATCGTCAACATGCGCGACGAGTACGCCACCGAGGGACCGGACGTCGTCATCAGCCGCGAGCTGGTGACCGCGATCGAAGAGCGCCTGACGCGCGAGGAACAGGTGCTCGTGCTGCTCAATCGACGCGGCTACTCGACGGCGGTGTTCTGCCGGCAGTGCGGCGATTCATTTGAATGTCCGAACTGCAGCGTGTCGCTGACCGTCCACCGTGCGCGCAACGGATGGAAGGCGCGCTGCCATTACTGCAATTACTCGACGGACGTCCCCAAGTCGTGCCGCAAGTGCGCGGCGCCGTATCTCGAGCAGACCGGGTTCGGCACCGAGAAGGTCGAGCAGCACCTGCGGGATCGATTTCCCTCTGCACGGATTGGCCGCGTCGACCGGGATTCGGTGCGACGCAAAGGCGCGCTCACGTCGCTCCTCTCGAAGTTCGCGGCTGGCGAGCTCGACGTGCTGGTCGGCACGCAGATGATCGCCAAGGGTCACGACTTTCCCCGTGTCACATTGGTGGGCGTCATCTCGGCCGACGTCGGCCTTGGCCTCGCCGATTTCCGCGCCGGCGAGCGGACGTTTCAGCTTCTGACGCAGGTCGCCGGGCGCGCGGGACGCGGCGAGCGCAAGGGTGAGGCCATCGTCCAGACCCTCTATCCCGAGCACTACAGCATCCAGCTCGCCTGCCAGCAGGACTACGCAGCTTTCTTCGAACGCGAGTTCGCGTATCGCAAAGGCATGCGCTATCCGCCGCTCGTCGCCCTCATCAACATCGTCGTGCGCGGCAAATCGCTGGGCGATGCGATGCATGCCGGGGCGGAGGTGGTGCGCAGGCTGGACGGGGTCATTGCACACGCCGGGATGATGACGCTCGGCCCCGCGCCGGCGCCGCTTGGACGCCTGAGAGGCGAGCACCGCGTGCAGGTCTTCATCAAGGGCACACGCCGCGCCGAGATGCGCCAGGCCGTCAAGGCGGTGCTGGCAGAGATGCCCGAGCTGAGAAGGAAGGTGACGGTCGACGTCGATCCGCTAAGCGTGCTCTAGCGTCCGACGAGATCGAGCGGCTCGATTGGCGTTGGCGTGAAGCAGAGGACGAACATCACCACCGCGAACACAGCCAGCCACAACCGGGTGCGATCGAGTGGTATGTCCTCGTCTAGGGTGCGCGGGTGACGCGGGCCAAACGTCAACAGCATGATCACCGTGAGCAACGTCCAGATGAACCATGAGGTCGAGAGGAACGTCAGCGCCACGAGGCATACGACAGTGGTCAGCGTGACGATCGTGCTCTTGCGGCCCAGCACGGCGTAGGAGATATGGCCGCCATCGAGCTGGCCGATGGGAAACAGGTTGAGGGCGGTTGCCAGCAGGCCGAACCATGCGGCAAACGCCATCGGGTGCATGTTGATCGAGTAGCCCTCGGGCGGCGTGCCCCAGAAGAGCCACGCGACCGCCTTGAAGAGGAGCGGCTCGCCGAGCTCGACGAATCCGCTCGTATCCGGCGGAAGCTGCGTGACGCGCGACAGGCTCATGCCGAGGAAGAGCACCGGCACCGCCACGAGGAACCCTGCGATCGGCCCGGCGATCCCGATGTCAAAAAGCTCGCGTTTGCCCGGAATCATCTGCCGGATGCGGATGAAGGCGCCCAGCGTGCCAGTCAGCGGCAGCGGAGCCGGTAAAAAGTACGGGATCGACGCGTCGACCCGGTAGTATCGACAGGCGTAGTAATGTCCAAACTCATGCGCGCCGAGAATGGCGAGGATCGACACGCTGTACCACAGGCCGCTGAGGTAGAACCCCCACGACGACAGCGGCAGTGGCGCCTGCGAGTAGTTCTGGTAGAAGCCCGCGTAATGCGTGGCGCCGACCATCGTCGTCGTGACGACGGTCAGCAGCAGCAGGACGATGTGCGGCCACAGTCGATCGGGGCGGCGCAGGCGCGCCGCGGGCGTCGGCGGCAGATAGTACCGGTCGGAAGACACCGGTTCAGCCGGGAACGAGTCGGGGAAGTCGGACGAAGAGGGGCCCATACGGGCGGGTTAACCGATGTTCTGAAGGTCTTTGCCGGGCTTGAAGCGAATCGTGCGGCCGGGAGGAATGCGTACTTCCTTACCAGTCCGTGGGTTACGGCCGATGCCGCGCTTTCGGGGCTTCACCTGGAACACGCCGAAGCCGCGCAGCTCAATCCGGTCGCCCCGCTGCATGGACAGGCGCATCGCATCGAACACGGCATCCACCGCCACCTCGGCCTTGACCTTGGTGATGTCGGCGGTTTTCGAAACCTCGTTGACGATGTCGACCTTGATCATGCTGAAGGATCCTCTTCCAAATGGCTGTAACTACTATAGAGAGTGAGACTTAGCCTGTCAACTGAGCCAGAGAGACAGTCCGTTCGGCGCAATTTGCCCTCGGTCGTCCTCGTCGGACGCCCGAATGTCGGCAAATCTACGCTCTTCAATCGTTTAAGCGAGACGCGCCGCGCCATCGTCACCGCCATACCCGGGACGACGCGCGACGTGATCGCCCAGAACGTCGAATGGCGGGGGCTGCGCTTCGAGCTGGTCGACACCGGCGGCATGTTCGGCGCGAGCGAAGACCCGCTGCACGCGCTCGTGCTCGACCGCGGCCGCCGCGCGATTGAGAACGCGGATCTCCTTGTCCTGGTGGTAGATGGCCGCGAAGGGCTCGTCCCTGGCGACAACCAGATCGCCGAGGTGATCCGGGCGGCCGATACGCCCACGCTGGTCGTCATCAACAAGACCGACGACAAGCGCGCGCGCGTCGGGGCGATGGAGTTCTACCAGCTCGGGTTCGATCCGGTCCTCGAGATCTCGGCCGAGCACGCGCAAGGTATTGGCGAGCTGCTCGAGGCGATTGCCGACCGCCTGCACCTGCTTCCCGGCCCGGTCGTAGCCCTCGATGACGACGAAGAGACCGAACCGCCTAAGAAAGCCGAAGTCGGCGTCGCCATCGTCGGGCGGCCGAATGCGGGGAAGTCGTCTCTGGTGAACAGGTTGCTGCGTGAAGAGCGGATGATCGTCAGCGAGATTCCTGGCACCACGCGCGACGCCGTGGATTCGGTCCTGATGTGGCATCGGCGTCAGTTCCGGATCGTCGATACCGCGGGCATCCGCCGGGCGGGACGGGTGGGACGCGCCGGCCAGGTCGAGTCGGTGAGCGTGCTGCTCGCGCGACGCGCCATCGAAGCGGCCGACATCGTCGTCCTGGTGGTCGATGCGAGCGTCGGGGCGACGGATCAGGATGCGGCGATTGCGGGAGAGGCCGACAAGGCCGGGCGCGGCGTCATCGTCGTCGCCAACAAGTGGGATCTGATGAAGGATCGCGGGTCCGACTACGTCACCGAGTTCGACGAGAAGCTGCGGGACCAGTTGAAGTTTCTCGACTACGCGCCGGTGCTGCATATTTCGGCGGCGACCGGGGAGCGGACGCCGAAGCTGCTCGAGATGATCGACAAGGTCGGAGAAGCGCGGCGCAAGCGCGTCAAGACGCCTGAGCTGAACAAGTTCGTCGCGACGGTGACGGCCGCGCATCCGCCGTCGAGTCCCGGACGCGAGCATGTGCGCATTTTGTACGCGGCCCAGACAGGCGTGGCGCCGCCGACGTTTGTGTTCTTCACCAACGTCGCGACCGTGTTTCACTTCTCGTATCAGCGGTTCCTGCTCAACCAGCTCCGTGACAAATTTGGGTTCGAGGGCACGCCCATTCGTCTGCACGTCAGGCGGCGGCATGAGCCAGGCGCCGGGCGCCGGGTGAGGAAGACCGCGCCGCGGGAAGTGGAGGCGCCGAAGAAGTCGGAGTCGAAGGTGGCGTCCGCGCAGCGGCGCGCCCGGGGCAAGCGCGCGGACAGTGCGCCTCGAAAGGGTCGAGGGGGCAGCCGCTGATCGGCCCGTTGCTGCTGCTATACTGGCTGCCGTGACGCCGAAGCTGTTCAAGGCTGCGGAAGTCTGTGCATTGACCGGGTTGCAGCCCTACGTGCTGCGGTCGTGGGAAAAGGAATTTCCCGGGATCGGAGTGCAGAAATCGAGCGATAGCGCGCGGCTGTACCGGCAGGCCGACGTGGACCAGGTGCTGCGGATCAAGGCGCTGGTCTTCGCCGAGGGGTTGACGCTGGCCGGCGCGCGGCGCCGCATCGATGAGTCGCGGCCGGAGACGGCGGCGACCGCGGAGGCTGAGGCGGCGGAGGTGCTCGACGCCTTGAGCAAGGACGCGCGCACGCGTATCGCCAACGTGCGCGACGGACTGCGATCGATTCTGTCGATGCTCTCTGGTCACGGCGATCAGGGATATGAGCTGCGTCCGCCGGCAGCAGAACTGTCGAGGGCTGCCGCACCGGCAAAGGTCAGATCGATCGGCACGAGATCGAAACCGGCGATTGCGGCAAAGAGACACGTAGCCGCAAAGCGGGGCGCAAAACGCAAGCGCGCAAGCGCTTAACAGTTCAAGATTCGGGATGTAGCGCAGCCTGGTAGCGCACCTGACTGGGGGTCAGGGGGTCGCAGGTTCGAATCCTGTCATCCCGACCAATTTTCCCCTCCGGGGTTCCACCGGGGTTCCACGCCGACAGGAACTCGCCTCCGGTTGAGCCCATTTTGGAACCCCGGGGTTCCACCAAGTCTCCCCTCTTCTTCTGACCGCCGACCCGTTTCTCACTGACCCGCGACGAGACGTTCCCCCATAAGGGAACAGCCCATTAGCGTGGAGATGTCCCAGTAGCTGTTGAAAATTGAAAGCGGCGGCTCCTCACTGCTCGTGATACACGAGTGGTGTCTAAGCCCGAGGCGCAAGCCTCACAAGAAGGAGCCGCCATGAAGAAGTCTTGCACAGTCGTACGGCCGCACCAACCC
>CAMCNL010000164.1 GCA_945876205.1 Candidatus Sulfopaludibacter sp. SbA3 | reverse complement strand
CACGCTGATCTCGCGGATCTCGGCGGCGCGTCCGAAGATTGCCGACTACCCTTTCACCACGCTCGTTCCCAACCTGGGCGTCGTCACGATGAGCGGCGATCGCAGCTTCGTCGTGGCCGATGTGCCGGGACTCATTGCCGGCGCGCACTCGGGGCACGGTCTCGGCGATCGGTTCCTGAAACACATCGAGCGCACGAAAGTGCTCATCCACCTCGTCGATGTGTCGGGCAGCTCGGGCCGCGATCCGGTGGAAGACTTCGACACGATCATGGAGGAGCTGCGGCTCTTCAGTCCCGCCGTCGCCGCCAAGCCGCAGATCGTCGCCGCGAACAAGATCGACGCGCTGGACGATCCCTCGCGTCTCGAACGCCTGGAGCAGCACGTGAAGTCACTGGAGCTGCCGTTTCACCGCATCTCCGGCGCGACCGGTGACGGCATCCCGACGCTCCTCGAAGCGGCATGGCGGCAGATTGCGGCCGTGCGCGCGACCGCCGCCGAAGAGCAGCAGTTGGCGGCGCCCGAATCGTGACGGGCCGACTGGGCGTGCTCGGCGGCACCTTCGATCCCATTCACTGCGGTCACCTCGATGCCGCCGCGGCTGCTCGCGAGTCGCTCGCGCTCGACGCGGTGCTGTTCCTCCCGACGCACAACCAGCCGCTTCGCACCAACGAGCCCGGCGCGAGCGACTTCCACCGCTTTGCGATGGTGACGCTCGCGATCAACGGATGCCCCTCGTACCGCGTGTCCGACGCCGAGCTCCTGCGAGAAGGCACGTCGTACACCATCGACACGCTGCGGTACCTGCATGCCGAAGGCTGGAGCGCGTCGCAGCTTTTCTTCATTCTCGGCGCCGACGCCATTGCAGAAATTGCCAACTGGCGCGGCTTCCCTGGCATCCTCGACGCGGCGCGCTTCGTGGTCGTCTCGCGTCCCGGCGTCACGCTCGATGCCGCGATCGCGCGCACGCCGGGACTGGCCGCGCGTGTCACGATTCTCGAAGCCGCGACGCGTGACGTGTCTTCCACGACGATCCGCCAGCGCCTCGCCGCCGGTGAATCGATCGACGATCTCGTGCCCGTGGCCGTCTCGCGGCACATCCTCGCGCATCATCTTTACGGATCGGTAGACGAATTGCATGGCGAAGACCAGCGCACCCGCAGTTAAGGCGAAGACGACCCGCACGAAGACCCCGCGATTTCCGAAAGCGATCGCCGCTGCGGTGCGCGCGGCGCGCGACAAGAAGGCGTTCGACGTGGTGGTGCTCGACCTGCGGAAGGCCGGCGGGTTTACCGACTACTTCGTGATCTGCACCGGCGCCAACGCGCGGCAGATCAATGCGATTGCCGACGGGGTGAAAGACACGCTGCGGGAAGAGCTCGGCGAGCGCACGGGGCACGCCGAGGGTGTTGAGAAGTCCGAATGGATCCTGCTCGACTACTTCGACTTCGTCGTCCACGTCTTCAGCCGCGACTGCCGCAGCTTCTACGCGCTCGACCGCCTGTGGGGCGAAGCCGAGCGCTACGAGTTTCCGGACGTCGATTCCCCCTCCGCGGATTCACCGCTTCGGCGCGACAAGTAGTTGACGCGCTCGTAGCCGTCACGCTGGCCCCGCGCTGCGCCGCCTGCGCGCGCGTGCTCGACTCGCCGCTCGACGGCGCCGTCTGCGGCTCCTGCTGGGCCGCTGCCCGACTCTCCCTCGGCCAGTACGACGGCGCCCTCCGCGACATCATCCACGCATTCAAGTACGAAGGACGCCGGTCGCTCGCCCCGCCGCTTGGCGCGATGCTCCGCGACGCTGGCGTGGAGGTGCTGCGCGACGCCGCCTGCGTCGTGCCCGTCCCTCTGCATCCCTGGAAGCGGCTTCGCCGCGGCTTCAACCAGGCGGCCGATCTCTCACGCCAGGTTGGCCTGCCGGTGGTGCACGCCCTGTGGCGCGTGCGCGTGACGATGTCGCAGGCAGGATTGACGGCGGCGGGACGGCAGCGCAACGTCCGCGGCGCCTTCCGCGTGTCACCGTGGCTCTCGCGCACCACCCGCGAGCGGTTCATCGACGACCGGATTGTCGTGCTGATAGACGATGTGAAGACGACCGGCGCGACGCTCGAGGCGTGTTCCGAGGTACTGATGGATGCGGGAGTGCGCGAGGTGAGGACGCTGACGCTGGCGCGCGCCGAGCTACATCATCGCTAGCACGGCGGCCTGGACGTCGGCGGCCACGACGTCGCGATCGCGGTTGCCGTCGAGCCGCAACCATCCGCCTTCGGCTGCCTGGGATAGATAGCTCTCGCGCACGCGCGCGAGCAGCGCCAGGTCGCGCTCGTACTTGTCCCGATCGGCGGTCTTGCGCCTCGCCGAGACGTCCGGCGGGATATCCAGCAGGATCGTCAGGTCCGGCTGTGGCAGATATTTCTGAATGTCGCGAAGCCAGCCGCGGTCCAGGCCCTGCGCGTCGCCATAGGCGATGCTCGACGCCAGGTAGCGGTCGCACACCAGGATCGCCCCCGCTTCTTTCTTGCGGATGATGTCGCCCTTCCACTCGTAGCGGTTCGCGACATACAGGAGCTGCATCACGTCGGCGCTGTAATCCCGCTCACCCCGCAGCGCGCGGCCGATTTCGGATCCGATCGCCGTCTGGTAGTCGGGAAAGGACAGGAGCTTGACCTTGCGGTCCGCATCCGTGAGCCGGTCGCGCAGGAGCTCGGCCTGCGTCTGCTTGCCGCTCTGGTCGAGCCCCTCGAACGCGATCAGCAGGCCCTTCATCACGACTCCAGCGCCAGCACATCGTCCAGCGTCTGGCGCCGCCGGATCTCGCGCCAGCTTCCGTAATCGACCAGCACCTCAGGCGGCAGGAGGTGACGGTTGTAGTTGGACGCCATGACCGAGCCATACGCGCCGGTATCGAGAATGGCGACAAGGTCGCCGACTTCGAGCACCGGCATCATGCGCTCTCGCGCGAACACGTCGCTGCTCTCGCAGATCGGGCCGACGATGTCCCAGGAGGTCGGGTCGGAATGGCGCGGCGCCACCGCGACGATCTCGTGGTACGAGCCGTAGAGCGCCGGGCGCATCAACTCGGTCATCCCGGCATCCAGCACCGCGAACCGCCGCTCGTTCGAAAAGCGCTTAATGTCGATGACCCGGGCCAGGAGCGCGCCCGCCCGTCCGACGATCGCCCGTCCCGGTTCGAGGACGACCGGAAGACCGATCCGGCGCAGCTCCGGGATGACGGCCGCTGCGTAGTCGGCCGGCTCGATGATCGGCTGGCCTTCGTAGGCGATGCCAAGTCCACCGCCCAGATCGACGTGTTCGAGCGGGATGCCGTCCTGCTTCAGCTCCAGCGCCAGCGAGACGAGCGCTTCGGCGGCGCGCCGGAGCGGCTCGGCGGTCGTAATCTGCGAGCCGATATGGACGTGCACGCCGACAAACTGCAGGCCGCGCCTGCGGCGGCGCTCGCTGTAGATGGCTCTCGCCTCCTGCAGCGGCACGCCGAACTTGTTGATGCGCAGTCCCGTCGAAATGTTCGGATGGCTCCCCGCATCGATATCCGGATTCACCCGCAAGGCGACGCGCGCGACGCGCTCCTGGGCCGAGGCGATGGCGGCAATGCGATCGAGCTCGCCCGCCGACTCGGCGTTGATCGTGCCGATGTCCTTCGAGATCGCGAACTCGAGCTCCGCGGTCGTCTTGCCGACGCCGGTAAAGACGATGTCCGCGGGGGCAAACCCCGAGCGCAGGGCGACCTGAACTTCGCCGACCGAGTTCGCGTCGGCGCGGCTGCCGACCGACTGCAGCAGACGGGCGATGGCGAGCGTGGAGTTGGCCTTGAGCGCGTAGTGGATCGCGTGCGGGTACGACGCGAACGCGTCATCGATCGCGCGATACGCGTCGCGAATGGCGCGACCGCTGTAGATGTAGGCCGGCGTGCCGACACTGTCGACGATCGATTCGACACTGACGCCTTCACACGTCAGCGTGCCGCCACTATGCCTGAACGATTGGTTCACGAGCGTGTCGGATGTTATCATGCGCGCATCGACACGCGAATTCCGGCGATCGACGACATCATCGAGCGTTGCCTCGACGGCGACCAGTCGGCGTGGGCCGAGATCGTCCGCTTGTACTGGCGCAAGGTCTTCAACATCGCGTACAAGTTCGTCGGCCGCCATGATCTCGCCGAAGACCTCACGCAGGACGTCTTCCTGAAATTGTTCAAGTCGCTCGACAGCTTCGATCGCCGCGCCAACTTCCAGACGTGGCTGATCAGCGTCAGCCGCAACCTCTGCATCGATCACTACCGCAGCGTCCGCAAGGAACGCGAGAGCATCGCCCGTGACGTCGACCCGGCGGACCTCGCGCCCGTCGCCCCTGGACGCAGCGCCCACGCCGAGCTCGAATTGCGCGACCGCGTGGAGCTGCTCCGCATCGCCCTCGACGCGCTCGCGCCGACGCTGCGCACCGCGGTGATGCTGCGTGACATCCAGGAGCTGACCTACCAGGAAATCGCCGATCGGTTGAAGCTGCCCGAAGGCACGGTGAAATCGCGCATCAACCGAGGGCGGACCGAGCTGGCTCGCCAGATCCAGAGACTGCGCGCGCAGCAGGACGCGTCCCCGAAAACCGGAGTCCCACGATGAATCTGACCACCGACCGCCTGCACGGCGTCGCCGTCGTCCGCGTGCACGAAACGCGGCTGATGTATCCGCTCCTGTCGGAGTTTGCCAACACCATCACCACGCTCTTCGGCGGAGGCGACCGCAAGGTGCTCCTCGACCTGTCGACGGTCACCTACGTGGACAGCGCCACCATCGGCTGCCTGATGGATCTCTACCGGCAGGCGACGGCCGCCGGCGGCACCCTGAAGCTCGCGGGCGTGCAGAAACGGGTCGAGACGATGCTGACCATGACCGGGGCGCAGAACTTCCTGGAGATCCACCCCGACGAGCCGTCCGCGCTCAAGAGTTTCGGAGTCTAGGGGAATGTCATTCGAAGTAATCAGGGCCGCGTCGTTGCCGCGGCCCTCGTTCGCGCTCGGAGGCTTGTTGTGACGCACTCATCATCAGTCCGGACGGGCCATTAGTATGAGGACCATCAAGACCACCACCGGCGCGGATGTGGCTCTCGACGGCGACCTGCTGGCCGTCATGGAGATGCTCTATCGAGAGGTCACGGCGAGGCAGGACCTGAACCGATCCTTCGAAGACATGGTCCGCGAGATCCGGCACCTGATCGACCAGATGACGGATGAAGAGCGGCGGACCTACCTGCTGGAAAGCCTGTTTCTCAATACGGTGAAGTACGAGAACGACAAGCTCGAGGCGTATATGAGGAAGCTGACGCAGTAGTTGTCGGTTGTCAGTTCGCGCGAACCGCGCCCTTGATCGGCAGGGTGACGGCGCTGTCCTCGACGGCCGGGTCGAACGGCGCCTCGACCAGCGTCCAGGCGTCGGATTCTTCGAGCACCTGCGCGGCGAAGGCCGTGTGCAGTGCGTGGCCGCCGCGATGCGCGACGAGGTGGCCGATGATCGGGTAGCCCACCAGCGCCATGTCGCCAATCACATCCAGGATCTTGTGGCGGACGAACTCGTCTTCGAAGCGAAGGGCGTTATTGAGCACGCCCGTGTCGCCGATGACGATCGCGTTCTCGAGCGAGCCGCCGAGCGCCAGCCCCTGCTGCCGCATCATCTCGACTTCCTTGAGGAAGCCGAACGTGCGCGCCGGCGCGATCTCCTCGACGAACGACTCCTCGGTGATGCGGATCGTCCGCGACTGGTGCCGGAGGAGCGGATGGTCGAAGGCGATGCTGTAGGTGACCTTGAAATGGTCCGAGGGGTAGAGCGCGATCCGCTTGTCGCCGTGCGAGAGCGAGATCGGACGATGAATCTTGAGGAACTTGCGCGGGGCCTGCAGACGCTTCACGCCCGCTTCATGAATCAGATAGAGGAACGGCGCCGCGCTGCCGTCCATGATCGGCACTTCCGGCGAGTTCAACTCCACGACCGCGTTGTCGATGCCGACGCTGATGAAGGCGGCGAGCAGGTGTTCGACTGTGTCGACCTTCACCGCATCGCGCATCAGGCCGGTGGCGAGCTTGATCCCGCCGACATGTTCGACCGTCGCGGGCACTTCGAGGCCGCCCAGATCGGAACGCCGGAACCGGATGCCGGAATCAGCGGCGGCTGGCTTGAGGGAAAGGGTGACCTTATTGCCGGAATGGAGACCGATGCCTGCGCAGGAGATGGATCGTCGAAGTGTCCGTTGTGCGTTCATCAGGCTCCCTGGCCGTTATACGTGGGCATCGCTGTAGGAAGCAATCACAGTGCCGAGCTGTGCAATTCCACAGGTCTATCGTGTAACTATTTGCCAACGCACACATTGCAGGAAAGTCGCGATCCACACGCTGAATGGCTTTGGATCGATTTGTAGCTAACCAGCCACAGGGCAGATTCTTAAAACTGTGGCGAGTTTACCACAACCGATCGTGGGGCGATCGTGGGGTCTGACCCCAGTGACGGGTCGTTTTGGGGTCAGACCCCATTGAAGACCACACTCACATTTTTAGAAACTGGCCGGTGACCGAGTTCGGATTGACGGCCACTTCTTCGGGCGTTCCTGTGGCCACGACGTAGCCGCCAGCCAGCCCACCTTCGGGTCCGAGATCGATCAGATGGTCTGCCGACCGGATCACGTCGAGGTTGTGCTCGATGACGACCACGGTGTTCCCCTGGTCGACGAGCTTGTTCAGGACGTCGAGCAGCTTGCGTGTGTCTTCGAAGTGCAATCCGGTCGTCGGCTCGTCGAGGATGTAGAGCGTGCGTCCCGTGCTCCGCCTCGACAGCTCCCGAGCGAGCTTGACCCGCTGCGCCTCTCCCCCGCTCAGCGTCGTCGCCGACTGCCCCAGTTGGAGGTAGCCGAGGCCAACGTCCTGCAGCGTCCGGAGCTTGTTGGCGATCGGCGGAAAATTCTCGAGCAGCGGCAGCGCCTGGTCGACGGTGAGGTCGAGCATCTCCGCGATCGACTTGCCGCGGTAATGGATGTCCAGCGTCTCGCGGTTGTAGCGCCGCCCCTTGCACTGCTCGCACGTCACGTAGACGTCGGGCAGGAAATGCATTTCGATCGCCATCACGCCGTCGCCCTGGCAACCCTCGCAGCGCCCGCCCTTCACGTTGAACGAAAACCGTCCCGGCTTGAACCCGCGCGCCTTCGCTTCGGGCATCATCGCGAACAGCTCGCGGATGAACGTGAACATGCCGGTATAGGTGGACGGATTCGAGCGCGGCGTCCGGCCGATCGGTGACTGATCGATCTCGATCACCTTGTCGATCAGGTTGATGCCGTCGATCTTGTCGTGCAGTCCCGCATCCGCCGCCGCGCGGTAGATCACCTGCGCCAGCGACCGGTAGAGGATGTCGTTGATGAGCGTCGACTTGCCCGAACCGCTCACGCCGGTGACCGCGGTCAACGTGCCGAGTGGAATCGCCACGTCGATGTTCTTCAGGTTGTTCGCGCGGGCGTTGCGGATGACGAGCTCGCCCTTGAGGGCTGGCCGCCGCGATGTCGGCGTCGGAATCGACCGCTCGCCTCGCAGGTAGGCCCCGGTGAGCGAGCCGTTGCCATCCTTGAGCAACTCCTCGGGCCGGCCCTGGAAGATCACCTGGCCGCCGTGCTCTCCCGCCCCTGGCCCGAGATCGACGACGTAGTCGGCGGTGCGGATCGTCTCCTCGTCGTGTTCGACGACGACGACGGTGTTGCCGAGATCGCGGAGTCGCGCCAGCGTCGTGAGCAGTTTTCGATTGTCGCGCTGGTGCAATCCAATCGACGGCTCGTCCAGGACGTAGAGGACACCTGACAAGCTCGAGCCAATCTGCGTCGCCAGCCGTATGCGCTGCCCTTCGCCGCCAGACAGCGTGGCGGCGCTGCGATTGAGCGTCAGGTAGCCAACGCCGACTTCGTCGAGGAAGGTCAGACGCTCGCGGATCTCCCGCAGCACGCGCGTCGCGATCAACGCTTCGCGGTCGGAGAGATCGAAGCTCTGGAATGCGCCCACCGCCTCACTGATTGGCAGGTTGACGTATTCAGCGATGCCGCGGCCTTTGACCTTCACGGCGAGGCTCTGCGCCTTCAGCCGCTGGCCGTGGCACGTCGGGCACTCGCGCAGCGTCCGGTAGTGCTCGAGGTCCTCCTGGACGACCCACGAGCCTTCGTCGTAGCGCCGTCGAAGGTTTGGGATGACACCCTCGAAGCCCTTGCCAAACGGATCCTTCTCGCGTCCGCCGGTCTTCCGAGGCTTCGGCAGCTCGAATTCTTCGTCGGCCTCTTCGTCTTCGTCCTCGGTGGCCGCGCGCTTGGTCGCGGTGGCCGCCTTTGCCGCTTTCGCCGCGCCGGGCGGTCCGAAGAGGATCAGGTCGCGATGCTTCTTCGGCAGTTTCGAAAACGGCAGCTCAGGATCGATGCCGAAGGTGTGCGCCAGCGTCGTCACCGCTTCCTTGACGAGCTTCTTGTCGCCGCGCGCCCAGGGAGAGACGGCGCCGCCGAACAGCGACTTCGACTCGTCGGGCACGATCAGCCGCGGCTCGAAGCCGTAGCTGGCGCCCAGCCCCTGGCAGTCCTGGCAGGCGCCGTGGGGCGAGTTGAACGAGAAGGCGCGCGGCGTCATCTCCGGCATCGAGATGCCGCACGTCACGCAGGCGAGCCGCCGCGAAAACAGTTGGTCGCCGCTCTCGTAGGTGTTGACGATGACGATGTCGTTGGCCAGGTTGAGCGCCACATCGAGCGACTCGGAGAGGCGGCGCTCGATGCCCGACTTGACGATCAGGCGGTCGACGACCACGTCGATGGTGTGGTTGCGGCGGCGATCGAGCTTGATGTCTTCGTCGAGCGAGCGGAACTGGCCGTCGATGCGCGCCTTGGAGAAGCCGCGCTGCCGCAGGCCCTGAAGTTCTTTCTTGAACTCGCCCTTCCGGCCGCGGACGATCGGCGCGAGCACGTTGATGCGCGCGTCGGTCGGGTAGAGCATGACGAGATCGAGGATCCGCTCGAGCGACTGCGCGCTGATTTCGCGTCCGCAGTTGTAGCAGTGCGGGATGCCGATGTTCGCGAACAGCAGCCGGATGTAGTCGTAGATCTCGGTGACCGTGCCGACCGTGGACCGCGGGTTGGAGCCGGTGGTCTTCTGCTCGATCGAGATCGCGGGCGAGAGCCCCTCGATCAGGTCGACGTCCGGCTTCTCCATCTGTTCGAGAAACTGCCTGGCGTAGGCCGACAACGACTCGACATAGCGGCGCTGCCCCTCCGCGTAAATCGTGTCAAAGGCGAGCGACGACTTGCCCGAGCCGGACAAACCGGTGATCACCACCAGTTGATCGCGAGGCAGATCGACGTCGATATTCTTGAGGTTGTGAACGCGG
>CAMCNL010000163.1 GCA_945876205.1 Candidatus Sulfopaludibacter sp. SbA3 | reverse complement strand
GTAGCGCGCACCCTTCAGGGTGCGCGACGTACGGTGCTCACCACACGAACGCCGCCAGCATCACGCCGATGGCGATCGCAGGCGCGTACGCGAAGCGGTTGTTCGCCGTGGGTTGCTCGATTTCGGTGGCGGCGGCCTGTCCCGTCGCCAGCCGTGTCGTGGTCGTGAGCGTCTGTCTCAGGCGGCCGCGCTGCACCGCGACGATGACCGCGATGGCGCCGCCGGCAATCGCGGTGGCGACAAACGCCTTGAAGGTGAGGCCCGGGCCGAGCAGCGTTCCGGCCGCCGCCAGGAGCTTCACGTCGCCCGCGCCGGTGGCGCCAAGTACGTGGCCGGGCAGCATCAACGCTGCCCCGAGCACGCACCCGGCGACCGACGCACCCAGGCCTACCGGTCCGAGGCCCGTCGCCGCCAGCGCGATTCCCGCGGCGGCCATGGACATCGTCAACGCGTTCGGTACCCGCCTGGTCTTCAGATCGATGACCGCGGCGGCCCCGGTGCCGGCCGCCACGATCGCGAGCACGAGGGTCTCAGACATTGAAGTTCGCAATGACATCCCAGAGCACGGTGCTGACGGTGTCGCCGAGATTCTTCACGGCGGCAATCGCCACGATCACGATCAGCGACACCAGCAGTGCGTATTCGATCAGGTCCTGTCCGTGGTCCTCACGGATTCGCCTATGGAACGGTGTCGCCAATCGCCAGTTCATGTTGTGTCTCCATCGCGGGGAGGCGGCGATCCCAGGTGCCGCCTCCCGCATCGCATTTACGCCGGAACAACCAGCTTCGCCGCGATGGCGGTGAAGATGTCGCTCACCTTGGTGCCAGTCGCGTTAATCGCGACGGTGCAGACCAGGGCGATGAGGGCCACGAGCAGCGCGTACTCGAGCAGGTCCTGACCTTCGGTGCCGCGAACGAACGAGCGCATACGGGTAATGAGCTTCATGACATTTCCTCCAGCGCGCGTTCGAAGACGCGCGAATCAACGTGTGTGCGAATTGCGATCACGCCGCATGCGATGACCGCGTAGACAGACCCTAAAGGGGCAACGGATGTGCCACGCGAACGCGATCGATCGACGCATGGTCAGCAAGCGGTTGTGTTTGGATGCGTTTAGCGCCGGCCGACGAGTCCTCGCTCGCGTCGCTGCAAGCGGCGCACAGACGCACACCACGCGCACATTCGTAAGCGGTCTCGCAGTTTTGGTGCACGCGCGGTGTGTTGCGAAGTGGGACGCGGCGGCCGTGACCTGATTGCGTGTTTTATTCCGAAACGTTCGCAGTTTCGTAAGTTCGATGCTGCATTTCGTCAGGCCTCTGAGATGCTCCGCACGTGGCTCGCGCTGCCGCGCGTGCGAATTGCCCGAGATCACCGGGCGTTCTCGGCACACCGCCTGGCCGCTGCGCACGGAACAGCAATTGCCCGCCAGGTGGCTGCGTGGCTAGGTAGCTGGTAGCTGGTCGCTAGGTAGCTGGGTAGCTGGGTAGCTGGGGGCATCTGTGAAACGAGGACTCGGGGACGCGCTGATGTCGGCCGGAGCGCTGGTGATCCTCGGAACTGTGCTCATCGCGTTTGATGAGCGCGTTCGCGACTACACCTGGCGCTTCTTGAACCGCGCGTCGGTGGCCAATGCGCGGGTGGAGATCGGCGATGTTGGATCCGTGATCCTCGTCGCGGTGCGGGACCAGAGCATGGCGCACGCGCCGCTGACGATCTTCGTGGTCGCAGGCGCCCTTCTCTTCCTCTTCATGGTGAAGACGTAGGATGGTCCTGCTTCTGGCGGTCGAACCGGATGCGCGCCAGGCGGTGAACATCGCCAGGGTTCTACGGACTCGCCCGCGGACCGAGCTCGTGATCGCCGAGTCGGCGGTGCAGGCCCTGCAAACCCTCGGGGATCGCGTCCCTGACGTCCTGCTCACGTCGCCGCTCCTGTCGCGGCAGGACGAGGCGGCGCTGGCCACCTGGCTGAGGAGTCTCGGGCCAGCGGCCGCTCACGTCCAGGAACTGACCATCCCGATCCTGGCGACGTCCGCGCCACCGCCGCCAAAGAAGCGGCGCGGCGTGATGGCCACCTTGCGCCGCGAGCGCCCGCAAGCCGCGACGCCAGATGGCTGCGACCCCGACGTCTTTGCCGAGCAGGTCTCCGGCTACATGGACCGAGCCTCGGCCGGGCGACCACCGATCGCACCAACGAGCGAGGAAGAGATCGCACCGACCAACGAAGCAGAGCTCGAACTCCTTCTGCTGCCTCCGGGCTTCCCGTCCGAGCCCACGGTCAGTGTCACGGAAATCGAACGGGTGCTGCAGGCAGACAGCGAAGATCTCCTGCCATTGGTTTGTGCGGTTCAATTTGCTCCCGAGCCGCTCGTGGAGCTCCTGATGCTGCCCGTCGGCTGGTTGCCGGAGCTCTCGAGACCCGTGGCCGAGCCTGTGCCCCTCTTGGCACAAGACACCGAAGACCTGCTGCCGCTCGTGTGCGCCTTCGAACCCCAGGCACAACCGCTGGAGTCTCCCGCTCTCGCCGCGGCTGTGGTCGAGGAAGAGGAGCTCTGGGTCCCGATCCTGATCGAGGACGAGATCGAAGACCCGGCGCCGGTGGTGCCAGACGACGTCTGGGTGCTCGGCCCCGTGACCGGGATCGACGACCTTCTCGAGACTTGCGTTCCCGAGTCGGCGGTTGTCGTGGCGCCACCGCCGCGTTCACCGCAGCCGCAGGAGGCCGCCGCGCCGCCCGCGAAGAAGAAGGCCGCGAAACCAAAGCCAAAGCCGAAGCCAGTGCAGGACGAGTGGGGCTTCTTCGATCCGGATCAATGCGGGTTTGCCGCGCTGCTGGCCAAGCTGGATGAAATCACGGAACAACACGATGCCAATGACGATACGCACAGTGAAGATACGACCGTCCGTCTCCTTTCGTACTGAGAAGGGCACCAGCCTGGTCGAAGCGGCGTTCATCATGCCGCTGCTCCTGCTGTTGACGTTTTCGATGGTGGACTTCGGAACGCTCTTCTATGCCTACCTGGCGCTCGAGAACGGCGTCAGCCAGGCGTCGCGTTATGGCGTCACCGGCAGTCAGGGCGCCGGCCTGTCTCGCCAGGAATCGATCAAGCAGGCGATGAGGGAGGCCACACCGACCTTGACCATTGACGAGGGGGCGTTCACGTTCAGCCACCTGCGGCCGGGCCAGGGCACCTGGGACGCGGGGGTCGGCGGGCCCAATGACATCGACAAGGTCACGGTGAACTACTCCTGGGCGCTGATGACGCCCTTGATGCGGCCCTTTTTCACCGGCGGACGGGTCACCCTCACCGTCGAATCGGCGATGAAGAACGAGGCGAGATTCCAATGATTCGACCGTTTCGCGGCGAATCGGGCCAGAGCCTGGTCGAGTTTTCGATGGTCCTGCCCCTCCTGGTGTTGATCGTGCTCGGCATCGCCGAGACCGGCTACGCACTCCTCGAGCAGCACGTGGTCACCAAGCTCTCACGCGAAGGCTCCAACCTGATTTCGCGCGACGTGTCGCTGCAGGATGCGACCTCCGCCATGAAGACCATGAAGACACGGCCCGTCGACTTCGACAATGGGTCGAGACTGATCTTTTCGGTGGTCAAGAAGGTGGCAACGACGGGGACACCGAATTACGACAAGGTCATCCTGTATCAGCGCTACGAGTACGGAACGCTCTCGGCCGCGAGCGCGCTCAAGACCAAGGGGGCGGCGACGTTCGGCGGCGCGCCCAACTACGAGGCCCCCAACTCAGACAGCAACACCAATCTCCAGATCGCAAACGTGCCGGCCAGCCTCGTGCTCGCCAGCGGTGGGATGGCCTATGTGACCGAGGTCTACACGAAATACAACCTGATCACTCCCCTCGACCGCTTCGGGATTACGCTCCCGACCAAGCTCTATTCGATTGCCTATTTCTGAAGTCCGGCTCTAGCCGGACCTGGGCCAAGGACATGACACAACACAAGCGAGATCTTTCCGGCGAACAGGGCATGACCCTGGTCTACATGGCGTTCTTTCTGACGGCGCTGCTGCTCTCTTCAGGCCTCGCCGTCGATTCCGGCCGGGCCTACATCGTGAAAGCCCAATTGAGCAAAGCCGTTGACGGAGCGGCGCTCGGCGCGGCGCGCATGCTCAACGGCGGAAACCCCAAGGGAGAAGCGACGCGCATCTTCAACGCGAACTTCCCACCTGGCTACTTCGGCACCTCCTCGGTCACCAACCCGACGTCGGATCCGAACTTCTTCAAGCTGCAGACGATCACCGCCACCGGCGTCAATGTCGTCACCGTCACCGCGACCGCGAAGCTGCCGACGACGTTCATGCGTCTCGCCAACCTGGACGACGTGACCGTGAAGAGTTCCAGTGAGGCGACGCGGCGAATGGTCGACCTGTCGCTGGTGCTCGACGTCTCGAGCTCGATCGGGTGGAGATGGCCAGCGGTCAGGGACGCGGCGCGGACATTCGTGAATGCGTTCGATGCCTCGAGCGATCGGATTTCGCTGATCACATTCGGTAACGGCGCGAGCGTGATCGATGCGATGCCGTCGAGCCGCGGATTCAACAAGTCACGCGTCGTCTCGGACATCCCGACAAATCTGCCGGGCGGCAGCACGGCGATGGTCGAGGGACTGTACCGAGGGTGGGACGAGCTTCGAACCGTGCCGGCCGGCACGCAGTCAGGACTGCGCGTCATCGTGCTCTTCACCGACGGCGCGTCCAACAGCGTGCCCGGCAACTATCCAGCGCAGGCGGGTGTCGCTCGAGGACTCCGGACATATGACTTTCCCAAGAACCTTCCGGACCCCGACGGGCAGACCTGGAACAATCCACAGATCAACGGCCTGTACGATACCCAGACCGGCGCGACGAGCAGTCCTGCCTACAACGTGACCGTGGCGAACTGGAACGACGCGACCACCGCCCCCGGGGTGCCCTGGCTGCCGCTCACCAGTTGGCACACCCACCACCGCAGCGCGGGGATCCCGACGTCGTTTCCGCTGCAGTTGGCCTCGCTCAAGGTCAATGGTGCCTCGCAGACGTCACGCCGGGGACTGAGAAACTGGAACACGGCCGCGGGCCGTTTTCCGGCGGATGTCTTCAACATCAACAACGCCGCGCGGAACCTGGTGGAAATCATCGCCGACGCCGCGCGGAACGATACCGGTGACTACAAGATCCGCATCTACACGCTCGGCATGGGCGAGCTCGTGCGATACAACCTCGGGACGATGCCGGAGAAGCCCGAAGACATCCTGATGCGCATGGCCAACGACTCACGGTCGCAGGATTTCAACAGCAACCAGCTCGAAGGCAAGTACTACTACGCCAAGACCGAAGCCGACGTCGGCCCCGCGTTCGAGGCGCTGCAGAACCAAATCGTACGACTGAGTAAGTAGTGCGATGGTGCATCGTTCATCTAACGTATTCCGTCGGCGGTAGCGTGCCGCGCGCGTAGCGCTCGCGATCCTCTGGACGGTAGATGCGCACCTGCGAGGCGACCTCCGCCATCGGCGGCCAATCGAGTGCGCCGGTCGGACTGCCCGCGAACCGCGTGCGGAAGATCGGTTCTTCCCAGCTCTCGAACAGCAGGTAGGGCTCCATCCCCCGAGCGCGCAGGAAATCGATCGTGCGGTCGAGCCACGCGGGATCGAGGCCGTCCCACAACAGCGTGTTCCGATGCCCGTAGAAGCGCACGCTGCCGCTCTGCCAGCTGGTGATGACGATGGCGTTGGCTGGAAGACGGCGTCCGACGTAGCTGCCCGCCCGCTCGAACCGCGCCTCGAGCCGCTGCAGCCCGAACACCTGCCGATGTTCGGCGTCCCGCATGAAGTGCACCGCCAGCACAGCGGCGATCACCGCGACGACCGCAGGTGCGGTCGCGGGCCGTATCCGGCGGCACACGCCGTCCACGGCTGCCATGGTCAGAATCAGCAGCAGCGGGATCGTTGGAAGCAGAAAGCGCAGGTACGCCCAGTCCTCGAAGACGGTGTACGGCAGGTAACTCGCCACGTTGACCAGCACCAGTGAGACAAAGAGCATCGTCAGCGGTCCCGGCAGCAGAAACGGCGCGGCCAGCGCCAGCAGCCAGATCACGCTGTGCGACTGCGTCATCCAGGAGAAATATCGCGCGGCATTCGGCGCCACGTGGTCGAACGAGAACAGCGCACTGAGCGAGCCATAGCCTGACTGGAGCGGTGAACCGTAGAACTCGCGCTGGATGAACGCGACGGCGATCGCACCCGGCACGGCGGCGGCCGCATAGCGCATGGCGCCCTGCAGCCGGTCGTGCCAGGAGCGTTCGGGTCTGAACAGGATGAAGAGGCCGATCGGGATGGCCATCGGCACGAGGTTCGGCCGCATCAGGACGGCCGCTGCCGTCGCCAGCCCAGCGACCACGGGGGCGCGCGGCTTGGCACCGGTGACCGCCGCAACCGCAAGCATCCAGAGCGCGGCCGCCGGCACGTCGCTCATCGGCTGGATCAGCTGATACAGAAACGGCGGGCTGCACGCGACCAGCGCCGCCGACGCCAGGCCCACACGCGACCCAAATCGCGATCCGCAGGTGAACGTCGCCCACACGAGCAGCGCACCGAAGAGCGGGACGACGAGAAACAGGGCCGCATTCCCGCCGATCGCCAGCATCGGCGCCATCGCGATGGAGAGCCCCGATGGGCAGATTGGCACCAGGGCCCCGGGCATCGTCTGCGACGGAACGTGGCCGGCCGGCGCAAACGTCAGCGGCGCGTTGGGCCACGGCGCCTCGAGCGCCAGCGGCTCGGCGACCTGCAGACCGGGAGCTTCCCCGCCGAAGCCTTGGCGAAGGAGGGATGCCCAGCGCTCGGCCTGGTGCACGTAGCAGTAGGAATCAGAGCCGCCGACGGCGTACGTGCCCCACCGAAGGCCGGCGTAGACGACCGCGGCGAGGAGGAGGGCTAGGGCAAGCCGGCGCATGTCATTTGAAGCGCTCGATCGCGAGCACCTGGAGCGCGCGGACGCCGTCGCGCCACCCGATCTTCTTTCCCTGGGCGCGCGACCTGGCGTCGAACCGCACCGGCAGCTCGCGGATGGTGTGGCCGAGACGCAGCAGCCGGGCGGTGATCTCGGGCTCGATGTCGAAGCGCTCCGCCGTGAGGTTGAGCGACCGGGCGACCTCGATCCGCATCACCTTGTAGCAGGTCTCCATATCGGTGAGCGCCGACCCAAAGAGGATGTTCGTCGCCGCCGTGAGCGTCCGGTTGGCGACGGTCGTGACAAACGGGGCGCCTGACCGGCCGTGGAGAAACCGCGATCCGTAGACGACGGCGGTCTCGCCTTTCACGATCGGGTTGACAAGCGCGGCCAACTGCTGCGGATCGAGCTCGAGGTCGGCATCCTGGATGGCGACAATCGAGCCCTGCGCATGCTGGAGCCCAAGCCGGATCGCGCTGCCCTTGCCCGCGTTTCTCGGCGCGTTGATCACGATGATCGGCAAGCGCTCGGCGGCGGCAGCGCTCAAGACCTCGCGCGTTCCATCCGTCGAGCCGTCGTCGACGACGAGGATCTCGCGGGCGATCGGAAGGTCGATGGTGAGCAGGCGGTCGATGACCGCGCGGACGGTGCGGACTTCGTTGTAGACGGGAACGATGATCGAGAGGAGCTCCGAGTCGGCTGGTCGAAGGGTCACCGTGCTGGCGTCGCAGCGGGCCGGCGAGGCGCAGCGGCCGGACGGCGCGCCGGCGCCGGCCGATACTCCAGCATCACATTGCTGATCACCGCGACCGGACGGCCCGGCGTGGTGAAGTTATCGGGAGGACCATCGAGTCGATCGACGGAGAGCTTCTCGCCCAGGATGCTGACGCTCTCCTGATCGGCGGGGATCGTGATGACGATCGGCTCGACCCCGGTCGGTGCGACCGCCTTGACGCCGCCGGGAGCGGCGCCGCCAGCCACGCGATCGATCAGGTCTGCCGCCGTGCGGAACTCGCTCTGGATCACCGCGCGGCTCAACAGGTTGTTATCCGTCGTCAGCGCCCCGATCGTGGCGGTGTAGCGGCGGTAGGCACGGTTCGTCCGGATCAGATCCTCGGAATAAGTGTGCCGGTTGTGCAGATCGAACATCAACGTCACCGGGCCCGTGTGCGGCGGCAGCTCGATGATGATCCCGTCCGAGGAATCGCGGCCCGTGAGGACGTCGCAGAACATCCGCTTGGTGGTCACGCCCTCCCCCAGGAGCGCGGGGCAGTCAAAGACGGCGGGCTCGGTCTTGAGCGCAACCGCCGGCGCACGCCGAGCGGGCGCGCGGCGCGCCTGCGCAAGTAGTCCCGCTGAGCCGATCACGATCACAAGCCACAGAGACACGGAGACACAGAGAACAATTTTCAAAAAGCCTCTGTGGCTCTGTGTCTCTGCGCCCTGTCGCTGCGTGGGTTGCGGCGCGTTTGGCATGTTCAATCTGTCAGGCATGCAAGGCCGGACGCCGAGGACGTTTGCATCAGGTCGCCCCGGTGCTTGATCAGCTCGAGGAATTCCATGCGTGTCCTGGCGTTGTCACGAAAGGCGCCGAGCATGGCGCTGGTCATGGCGAAGGAATTCTGCTTCTGCACGCCGCGCATCGACATGCACAGGTGGGTTGCCTCGCAGACGACGGCGACGCCGAGCGGATCGGTCCTCTCACGGATGGTTTCCGCGATCTGGTTGGTCATCCGCTCCTGGATCTGCAGGCGGCGGGCAAAGACGTCGACCAGCCGCGGAATCTTGCTGAGGCCGATGACCTTGCGGCGCGGCAGGTAGGCGATGTGGCACTTGCCGAAGAACGGGAGCAGGTGGTGCTCGCAGAGGCTGTAGAAGTCGATGTCCTTGACGATCACCATCTCGCTATAATCGACGGTGAAGAGGGCATCGTTGACGATTCCATCGATGTCGGCGGTGTATCCACTGGTCAGGAACTGCAGCGCCTTCTCGACGCGCAGCGGCGTCCGCTCGAGCCCTTCCCGGCTGGGATCTTCCCCCAGCTCGACGAGCATCTGCCGGATGAGATCCTGCATCGGCGTATTGTACATCGCGCTGTTTTGCAGCCTGCCGCTCGCGAGCGCGGCTGACCCTGACGCGCTCTACCGCGATCGGGCCAATCTCGCCAGCGCGCGCGAGGCCGCCTCGATCTGGGAGATGCGCGTCGCCTCCAATCCAAGAGACTTCGAGTCGGCGTGGAAGCTGGCGCGCGCCATGTACTGGCTCGGCGGCCATGGCGACACTCGCTTGCCCGCCGACCAGCCTTCGCCAAGGCTACGGCGGTCCGCCGAAGCTTCAGCGGAGGCGGAAGCTTCTGCGAAGGCGGGGCGGATGGCGCTCGAGCGCGGCGTCGCGGCGGGCCAGGCTGCGGCCGCCCTCGAGCCCAACCGCCCGGAGGGACATTTCTGGGCCGCCGCCAGCATGGGCGCGCTCGCCGAATCCTACGGCCTGCGCCAGGGGATGAAGTACCGGGGATCGATCAAGAGCGAGCTCGA
>CAMCNL010000162.1 GCA_945876205.1 Candidatus Sulfopaludibacter sp. SbA3 | reverse complement strand
GGCGCTGGGCCTGTCGCTGCCGTTCAGTTCGTCGCTGCCCGCGGACGACCCGGGGAAAGTCGAGGAGTGTCGCCGCGCTGGCGCCGCGGTTCGCCTGCTACTCGAACGCGATCTGAAGCCGCTCGATATCCTCACGAAGAAGGCGTTCGAGAACGCGATTGCCATGGTGATGGCCGTCGGTGGATCCACCAACGCCGTGCTGCACCTGCTGGCGATCGCCAGGACCGCCAACGTGCCGCTGACGCTGGACGACTTCCAGAAGGGCAGCGACCGGATGCCGCTCCTGGCCGACCTCAAGCCGAGCGGCCGCTTCGTGCAGGAGGATCTGCATTCGGTGGGCGGCACGCCCGCGGTGATGAAGTACCTGCTCGATCGTGGCTACCTGCACGGCGACTGCATGACCGTGACCGGCAAGACGCTGGCGGAAAACCTCGCGGATGTCCCGCCCCTGACCGCGGGCCAGGAAGTGATCCAGTCGATCGAGCATCCCGTGCTCCCGCGCGGTCACATCCGGATTCTTCGCGGCAACCTCGCGCCCGACGGCGCCGTCGCGAAGATCACCGGCAAGGAAGGCGAGCGGTTCGAAGGCGTCGCCAAGGTCTACGACTCGGAAGAAGCGATGCTGGCGGGCCTCGAGGCCGGTGACATCGCCAAGGGTTCGGTGGTGGTGATCCGCTACGAAGGGCCGAAGGGTGGACCGGGGATGCCCGAGATGCTGACGCCGACGTCGGCGATCATGGGGGCCGGATTGGGCAAGGATGTCGCGATGCTCACCGACGGCCGCTTCTCCGGCGGGTCGCACGGCTTCATCATCGGGCACATCACGCCCGAAGCGCAGGACGGCGGTCCCATTGCCCTCATCCGCACCGGCGACCGCATCCTGATCGATGCCAACGCGTGCGAGCTGACGGTGCACCTGACCGATCAGGAGCTGGCGGCGCGGCGAGCCGCATGGAAGACGCCGAGCCCCAAGGCCACCCGGGGCGTGCTCGGCAAGTACGTGAAGCTGGTGGGGTCCGCGTCCGAGGGCTGCGTTACGGACTAGTCAGCGGCGCCGACGCCGGAACGCGCGCTTCACGATGCCAACGAGCGTCTCCGGGTCGAACGGCTTCGGCAGCGTCTCGAAGAATTCAGGATTCTCCTTCGCCAGCTTCACGCCGCTCGCCAATCCTGATATCTCAATCACCGGCGTCTCGAGTGTTCGAGGCGCCGCGCGCAGTTCGTGCAGGACTTCAAAACCGCTCGCAATGGGGAGGCCGAGGTCGAGGACGATGACGTCCGGCTCGAAGGCATCCACCAGCCGCAGCCCTGCCAGCCCGTCAGCGGCAGTTCGCACGACGTAACCCGTCAGCCAGAGTGCATCAGCCAGCAGCTCGCGAGCACCGGTATCGTCCTGGACGACGAGGACGCGGCCGTGGGCCGCTAGCAATTGAAACGCAGGCACTTGTCAGTCTTGAACGCGCACGGGGGGACATGTGCGTTAGGGATGGCAGTATGTCGGCCATTCGCTTTAGTTACTAATGAGCTTGGGGTCAGACCCCATTGACGGACCGGCGCAACAAAGTTGAGTCCGGTCTTCAATGGGGTCTGACCCCAATTACAGCAGCAGGGTTTCGACGCGGTGGGCATGGACGGCGGCGTCGCAGGGCGACCACGCGAAGATCGTGAACCGGCCGTCCTGGGACGCGACCATCGCCATCGCGTTGGGCTGGTCGTGGACGAATTGCGCCGCCGACAGATGACGCGTCCCACCGAGCTGGCCGGGATGCATCCATTCCGGCTCCGAACCCTCGACTGGTTCCGTGACGACGAGGCGCTCGATCTGCGGGGCTCCTGTGCGGCGTCCGATCTTCGCCCCGAAGGCCAGCACGGAGTAGCGGCTGCTCATCACCGTCGCGCCGTCCACGGCGGTCAGGCCCGCGATGGCCTCGACCGCGCGGCCCACGGTCTCGAGCCACTCGTGGCGCTCGGCCTCGCCCTGTCCCGTCGCGACGAGATCGGCCAGCTCCGTGTACGGGGGACTGACGGCGTAGTTCATTGGCTGGACGATCGACGCCCGCCACGCATCGGTATCCGCGGGCACGACGAGCATGATGCCGCCTCGCCCGTGACGCCGCATCGAGAGCGCGACCTGCACCAGCATGCTCATCGTCCCGTCGGCGCTCTCCTGGGTGTCGAAGCCGATCATCGACGTGAGCAGGGGAGGGCAGTCCGCGACGCTCGAGGCGCCCTCGTCGACGATCTTGATGCGATCGCCCTCGAGGACCGCCACGTTGACGAACTTTCGCGACTCTTCGCGCGGCCGGTGTTTCAGCACCAGCAGGCCCGCGGCGATCACTTCCACCACGAAGCAGAACGGCGGGATCGCGTGCGTCGTTCCCCAGACTTCGAGTACGCCATCGGAAGCTTGCCGCGCCGAAGCCTTGGCGGAGGCGGGCCAGACACCAAGGTGAATACCGGGACGCTCCACAGCGGCTGCCAGCCGGGTCAACGCGCTGGGGTCGAGCGAGATCGGCCGCTCGAACATCAGCGGCATGACTTCCGGCATCGGGGGCAGAAAGGCGAGCGAGATCTTCGGAACGTAGCCTTCTTCGCGCCGGACGCTCGCCCAGAAGGCGGCATCGACGAGCGCCTCGATCACAGGTGCATCTGGCAGCAGGTCCACGACCGCGACGCCGCCAAGCTCGGGAGCCTTCGCGCGATGAAGTCGGAGGTGGTCGGCCACCTTGGGGGCGACCGAACGTGCCACCGCATACGCCGGGAGAGCCATAGCCTGATTATGAGTCGGCGTCAGGAAGATCCCTGAGCGCCGGCAGCGGAATCGTGGCCGCCAGCGCATCGTGGCTCGCGGGAGGCGCGCCGAGGATGCGCCTCAGCTCGTCGCCTTCCATGACTTCCTTCTCGAGCAGGCGCCGCGTGACCGCTTCGAGCATGTCGCGGCGCTTGGAGAGAATGCTCCGGGCCGTGTCGTGGGCATCAGTCATGATGCGCTTGACCTCTGAATCAATCAGCTTCGCCGTGTCCTCGGCGTAGGCGCCGCGTTCGGGCCCGAGTTGAATGTCGAGGAACTTGCCGCGCTTGTGGCCGTCGTAGTTGACCGCGCCAAGCGCCTCGCTCATGCCCCATTCGGTGACCATTGCGCGCGCGATGTCGGTCGCCCGCAGCAGATCGTTCTGCGCGCCGGTTGAGATCTCGCCGAGCGCGATCTCCTCGGCCGTCCGGCCGCCGAGCAGCACCGCCAGCTGATTGAGCAGATCCTTCCGCTGCATCAGGTAGCGGTCTTCGAGCGGCAGCTGCATCGTGTAGCCGAGCGCGCCGAACCCCCGCTGCACGATCGAGATCTTGTGCACCGGGTCCATGCCGGGAATCTCCGTCGCCACGATCGCGTGCCCCGACTCGTGGTACGCCACGATCTCACGCTCCTTGGTGTTCATCACGCGCCTCTTCTCGAGTCCCGCGATCAGCCGGTCGATCGCTTCCTCGAAGTCGGACATCTCGACGACCGTCTTGTCCTTGCGCGCGGCGAAGAGCGCCGCTTCGTTCACGAGGTTGGCGAGGTCGGCGCCGGCAAAACCGGCGGTACGCGCGGCCACCACCTTCAAATCCACGTTCGGGGCGAGCTTGACGTTCTTGGTGTGGATCCGCAGCACCTCTTCGCGCCCTTTGATGTCGGGCTTGTCGACCAGTACCTGCCGGTCGAAGCGACCGGGGCGAAGCAGGGCAGGGTCGAGCACCTCTGGACGGTTGGTCGCCGCCATGATGATGATCGCCTTGCGCGAATCAAAGCCGTCCATCTCGGCGAGCAGCTGGTTGAGCGTCTGCTCGCGCTCTTCATGCGAGCCCATCGGACCCTGCTGGCGGGCGCGGCCGAGGGCGTCGAGCTCGTCGATGAAGATGATGCAGGGTGCCTTCTGCTCCGCCTGGTTGAACAGGTCCCGCACACGCGCGGCGCCGACGCCCACGAACATCTCCACGAACTCGGAGCCGCTCAGGCTGAAAAAGGGGACCTTGGCCTCGCCGGCGACGGCGCGCGCCAGCAGCGTCTTGCCGGTGCCAGGCGGCCCGACGAGCAGCACGCCCTTGGGAATGCGGCCGCCGAGCGCAGTGTATTTTGCGGGTGTCTGAAGGAACTCGACAATCTCCTTCAGCTCTTCCTCGGCTTCGTCCACGCCCGCCACGTCGTCGAAGCTCACTTTGACATCGTCTTCGGAAAACACGCGGTGCTTGCTGCGGGCAAACGACATCACCCCGCCCTCGGCGCCGCTCATCCGCCGGAAGAAGAAGCTCCAGACGGCGAAGAGCAGCACGAGCGGAATGATCCAGCCGAGTATTTCGGGGAGCCAGCGGCTGACGAACTCGCCGGTGTACTTCACCGCCGAGGAGTCGAGCTCCTCGAGCAGCTTCGGATCCTCGATGCGGTTGGTGCTGAAGTTGCGGCTGCCGTTGACGTCGCGCTTGTAGGTGCCGCGGATCGTCTGCTCGCCAACCATGACCTCGGCGACCTGCCCGCCGCGGATCGCCTGCTTGAACTCGCTGTACGAGATCTGCTGGCCGGCCGGCGCCAGGAAATACGCCTGGGCGAGAGCCATGATGAAGAGAAACCCGAGGACGTACCACACGGTCCCCTGGGGGCGGCCGATGCCAAACGTCTTCTTCTCGCCCGGCCGCTTGTCCCGGGGATTCATGCCTGGCGGGTTACGAATATTCGCCATTAATTTGAAGTCGCGCCAGTCGCGGTGCCCTTCTCAAAGATCAACCCATTGTCTCCGACATCGACGGTTATGCGATCGCCTTCCTTGAATTCGCCCTCGAGCACGCGCACGGCAAGGGCGTCGAGCACCCGCCGCTGGATCGTCCGCTTGAGCGGCCGCGCGCCATACATCGGGTCGTACCCCTCGGTCACCAGGAACTGCTTGGCGGCATCGCTCAGCGCGACATGGATCTTGCGGTCTTCGAGACGCTTCAACAGTCCGCGGATCTGGATGTCGATGATGTGCTTCATGTGCTCCAGCCCGAGGGCGTGGAAGAAGATCACCTCATCGAGGCGGTTGAGGAATTCCGGGCGGAAGTGCTCCCGCAGGGTATCGGTCACCTGGCGCCGGATGCCCTCGGTCACGTCGCCCTGGTTGTCGGCGATGAACTGGCTGCCCACGTTGGACGTCATGATGACGACCACGTTCTTGAAGTCGACCGTCCGCCCCTTGCCGTCGGTCAGGCGGCCATCGTCGAGCAGCTGCAGCAGGACGTTCAGGACCTCGGAGTGCGCCTTTTCGATCTCGTCGAACAGGACGACCGCGTACGGCCGCCGCCGCACCGCCTCGGTGAGCTGACCTGACTCCTCGTAGCCGACGTACCCGGGAGGCGCGCCGATCATCCGCGACACCGTGTGCTTCTCCTGGTACTCCGACATGTCGATGCGGATCATCGCGTGCTCGTCGTCGAACAGGAACTCCGCCAGCGCGCGTGCCAGCTCGGTCTTGCCCACGCCGGTCGGGCCGAGGAAGAGGAAGCTGCCGAGCGGACGGTTGGGATCCTGCAGGCCTGCGCGCGCGCGCCGCATCGCATTCGACACCGCCCTGATCGCCTCGTCCTGGCCGACGACGCGGTGGTGGAGGCGCTCCTCCATGTGGATCAGCTTCTGGATCTCACCCTCCATCAGCCGGCTGACGGGGATGTTCGTCCACTTCGCCACGACTTCCGCGATGTCCTCCTCGTCGACTTCTTCCTTCAGCATCCGCTTGCTCTTCTGCAGTTCGGCGAGGCGGCCTTCTTCGTCGCGGATCTGCTTTTCGAGGTCGGGGAGCTTGCCGTACTGGAGCTCGGATGCCTTGGCGTACTCACCTGAGCGCTGCGCGCGCTCGACCTCGATGCGCACCTGTTCAAGCTCTTCCTTGAGCTTCCGTCCCCGTTGGATCGCCTCTTTCTCCTGTTCCCAGTGCGCCGTCAGGCTGGTCTGCTCCTCCTTGAGGTTGGCGAGCTCCTTTTCCAGCTTGGCGAGCCGCTCGGCCGACGCCTTGTCTCGTTCCTTGCGCAACGCTTCGCGCTCGATCTCGAGCTGCATGATGCGGCGCTTGACCTCGTCGAGCTCCGCGGGCATCGAGTCGATCTCCATGCGCAGCTTCGACGCGGCCTCGTCCATCAGGTCGATGGCCTTGTCCGGCAGGAACCGATCGGAGATGTAGCGGTGGGAGAGGACGGCGGCCGCCACCAGCGCGGCATCCTTGAACTTCACGCCGTGATGAATCTCGTAGCGCTCGCGCAGGCCCCGCAGGATCGAGATCGTGTCCTCGACGGTCGGCTCGCCAACCAGCACCGGCTGGAAGCGCCGCTCGAGGGCGGCGTCCTTTTCGATGTGCTTGCGGTATTCGTCGATCGTCGTCGCGCCAATGGTGTGGAGCTCACCGCGCGCCAGCATCGGCTTCAGCATCTGCGAGGCGTCCATCGCGCCTTCCGCGGCGCCGGCGCCGACGACCGTGTGCAGCTCGTCGATGAACAGGACGATCAATCCTTCGGACTCGGTGATCTCCTTGAGGACGGCCTTGAGGCGTTCCTCGAACTCGCCGCGATACTTCGCACCGGCCACCAGCGCGCCCATGTCGAGCGCGAAGATCTTCTTGTTCTTCAACCCCTCGGGCACGTCTCCGCGGATGATCCGCTGCGCCAGCCCTTCGACGATCGCCGTCTTGCCGACGCCGGGCTCGCCGATGAGCACCGGGTTGTTCTTGGTGCGGCGGGAGAGCACCTGGATGACACGGCGCACCTCTTCATCGCGCCCGATGACCGGATCCAGCTTGCCCTTGCGCGCCAGGTCGGTGAGGTCGCGGCCATAGCGCGCCAGCGCCTCGTAGGTGGATTCAGGGTTCTGCGAGGTCACGCGCTGATTGCCGCGCACCTGCGTCAGCGCCGCGAGCAGGGTGTCGTTGCTGACGCCGTGCTTCTTCAGGAGCTGCGCGGCGGGGGAGCGGCCCGCTTCTGTGGCGATGGCGATCAGCAGGTGTTCGGTGCTGACGTAGTCGTCCTTCAGGCGGGTGGCTTCGGCTTGCGCGGAGTCGAAGATCAGCTGCACGCGCGGCGAGAATCGCGTGTCGCCGCCGTAGGCCTTCGGCTGGCTTTCGAGCAGCGCGTGCGCTTCGGTCGCGATCTTCATCGGATCGAGCGTCATCTTGCGCAGGACCGACGGTACGACGCCGCTCTCCTGGTCGACCAGCCCGACGAGCAGGTGCTCGGGCGTGATCTCCGAGTGCCGCAATTCGGTGGCGAGGTTCTGGGCGGTCATCACCGCCTCCTGGGCCTTCTCTGTGAATTTATTGAGATTCATAGTGTCAGGCGGCCGAGTTCGTCTTGGCCGCGCCTCCGCTCAGTTGTGCCAGCGCCTCCCAGTGCTCGCGCTCGGCAGGGGAAATTTCCGTCGGCAGTTGCACTTCGACGCGTGCGTACAGGTCACCTTTCTCGTCGGGCTTGCCGACCTTCGGCATCCCGTAGCCCTTCAGCCGGAACACCTGGCCGCTCTGCGTGAGTGGCGGGATGCGGAGCCGCACCGCCTTGCCACTCAAGGTTCGCACCTCCGCCTCGCCACCCAGCACCGCGGTGGTGACGGGAATCGGCACCTTGACGTACAGGTCTCGTCCCTTGCGCTCGAACTCCGGATGCACGGCGAGCCGGACGCGCAGGTAGAGGTCGCCCGATTGCGCGCCGCCGACACCGTGCTCGCCTTCTCCCGCAATGCGAACGCGCGAACCGTCGCTCACCCCTGGTGGAATGCGAACATCCACCGTCCTCGAATGGCCGTCCTGCTTCAGCGACAGCCGGCGCGTGGTGCCGTGATACGCGTCCTCGAGGGTCAGCTCGATCTCGTGCTCGACGTCGCGGCCAGGGCGCTGGCGGCCGGGCCGTCCCCTGGTGGCGGCGCCAGGCCCCCCGCGCCGCGCGTCGCCGCCGGGGTAGCCACCGGCTCCGCCGAAGAAGGTGGTGAAGAAGTCGGAGAAGGGGTTCTGATCCCCGAACATCTCCTCCATTTCTTCCTGCGACATCGTCCGGTAGTTGCCAGCCCCGCCGCCGCCCGGGGCAAACGGATTGGCGCCGCCCTGCGCCTCGGCCTGCTCGTAGGCCCGCCAGTTCGCGCCAAGCTCGTCGTACTTCTTCCGCTTGGGGGGATCGCCGAGCACCTCGTAGGCCTCGTTGATCTCCTTGAACTTGGACTCCGCATTCTTGTCCCCGGGGTTCACGTCGGGGTGATGCTTGCGGGCGAGCTTCCGGTAGGCCTGCTTGATTTCCTTCTCGGTGGAGGCCTTCGTGACGCCCAGCGTTGCGTAATAGTCTTTGAATTCCATCGTCTAGGCTCTGGACCGCGCTCTCATAGTCCAAGCGCCTCGGTGAGGCGGCGCATCTCGGTCACCAGTTGCTTGCGTCCCGCGCCGGTGCTCAGCGCACCCTCTTCCATCAGCGGCCGGATCCGCTGCATCACTTCGGCAATGGACAGCAGCCGCTGCACGCCCGCGAGGTTGATGCCACCGTCGTCCACGAGGCTCTTGATCAGACGAATGCGTTCGAGCTCCTCCCGCGAGTAGAGGCGCATGCTGCCGATCGTCCGGGAGGGCTGGATCAGACCCAGTCGCTCGTACTTCCGCAGGGTCTGAGGATGCATCCCCAGCATTTCCGCAGCCACGCTAATCAGATATTGATCCTGCCCCGATGCCATAACCTCAACCTTGATACAGATCGAGTGTAGGTAGTGATATGACGCGTGTCAACCTTATCCGGGTGCCCCGCAAGCGGTTGAGATAGGATTGAACACTTCGTGGATTTCCAGGTCGCCGATCTCGTCACCATCGCTCTGCTGATTGCGCTCGAAGGACTGCTCAGCGCCGACAACGCGCTGGTCATGGCCATCATGGTGTTGGGCCTTCCCAAGTCCCAGCACAAGAAGGCGCTCCAATACGGACTCGTCGGCGCATTCGTCTTCCGCATCATCGCGACGCTGCTCGCCGTCTACCTCATCCAGGTTGCGTGGGTGAAGCTGGTTGGCGGCGGCTACCTTCTCTACCTCGTCTATTCACATTTCTTCGGTGGGGAAGAGGGCAGCGATCGCCTCGCGCCACCCAGGGCGAAGGCGATGTTCGGGCTCTCACCGCTGTGGGCGACGATCGTCCGGGTCGAGCTCGTCAACCTGGCGTTTTCAGTCGATTCGATCCTGGTTGCCGTTGCGATGTCGCCCAAACGATGGGTGGTCATCGCCGGCGGTGTGCTCGGCATCGTCGCGATGCGGCTGGTGGTCGGCCAACTGATCGCGCTCGTCGAGCGCTATCCGGCGCTGGTGGATGGCGCCTTCGTCATCATCGCCTGGGTGGGCCTGAAGCTCGGGTTGGATTACTTCCACACCATCGGGATGCTCGAGCTGGAGATCCCGCACTGGTTGTCGCTCGGCATCCTCGTCGTGATCTTCGTCATCGCATTCATCTACGCCAAGGCGCAGGGGCCGGTTGAAAAGGCCGACGACCCGA
>CAMCNL010000161.1 GCA_945876205.1 Candidatus Sulfopaludibacter sp. SbA3 | reverse complement strand
GCGCGATCGCCGGCTGGGTGGCCTCGGGCGCGCAGCCCGTCGAATCCGCACAGGGCGACTCGCTCGAGGCGCTCGTCGCGCGCTACGCGCGCGGTCGCAGCGTGAGCGGCGTGACGACGCTCGAAGAGCTCGGATTGAGCTCGCTCGATCGCGTCGAGCTGATGGTGGCGCTGGAAGATCGGTTTCAGACGCGGCTCGACGAAACCAGCTTTACCGCGGCCGGCAGCATCGCCGACTTGAAGCAGCTCGTCGAGCGTCCGCCGGCGGTAGCCGACATCGACGATCCGGTCGAGTTCCCATCGTGGAATCGCACGTGGCCCGTGCGCCTCATCCGGCGCCTCTCACTGGCCACCTGGATCCTTCCGCTGGGACGCGTCTTCGCCCACCTGCGCGTCGAAGGCCTCGAGCACCTGAAGAACCTCGAGGGTCCCGTGCTCTTCGCGTCCAATCACCAGAGCCACATGGACGTGCCGGTCATCCTGATGGCGCTGCCCGGGCGCTGGCGCGCGCGAGTGACCACGGCGATGTTGAAGGAGTTCTTCAAGGCGCACTTCATGCCCGCCGAATTCACCTGGCGGCAATGGTTCACGAACTCGCTGAATTACTACCTCGCGTGCTTGTACTTCAACGCGTTCCCGATTCCGCAGCGCGAGGCGGGCGCGCGGCAGACGTTGAAGTACATCGGCGAGCTGACGGGCGGCGGATGGTCGGTGCTGATTTTTCCGGAAGGTGTGCGCTCGGTCACCGGCGTCATCAAGCCGTTCCGCGGCGGCATCGGGATGATGGCGTCGCGGCTGGAATTGCCCGTCGTACCGGTGCGGCTCGACGGCGTCGACCGCATCCTGCCGCTCGGCTCACAACTGATCCGGCCGGGCCGCGTGCGGGTGGCGTTCGGCGCGCCGCTGCGCCTGCGAGGTGACGACTTCGCCGCCTTGGCGGCGCAAGTGGAGCAAGCGGTGAAAGAACTGTGATTGGTAACTCGTTTCCACATGGATGGTTGCGCGGATCCGGCAAATTGCAGCAACAACAAGGGTTGCGTCGAACTCATCCATGTGGCACACTGATTGCTATGTTGCGTGAAAGGATGAGCTGATTGAGCAAAGACGATCTGATTGATATGCAGGGAACGGTCGTCGCGGTCCATTCCGGCGGGCTTTACCGAGTCCAGTGCGATGCGGGCCACGAAGTACTAGCGCAGTTGAGCGGCCGGATGCGCCGCTTCCGAATCAAAGTCGTTCCTGGAGACAGGGTCACCGTCGGCGTATCGCCCTACGACCCCGTCCGCGGCATCATCACTTTCCGCGCCAGATAAGCCTCTTGAAAGCTGACACTTCACCTTCATCTTCGAAACGTCCGGGCCGTCGAGGTCCACCGCGCCGTCGCGGCGGTGGCGGCGGCGGTGGCAACAGCGGCGGCGGCGGCGGTGGCAACAGGGGCGGCGGTGGCGGCCATCGGCCATCGTTCCACGCGCGCCCGGAACCGGCGGTGCTCGCCTACGAGCAGGCTGTCTTCGATCCGGCACCGATCCCGTTTGAGACGCTCGGACTCGACACGCGACTCCTGAGCGGTATCCGCGATCTTGGCTGGACCGAGACGCGCTCGGTACAGAGCGGCGTCATCCCGCTGGCCCTCGCCGGTAACGACGTCATCGCCTGCGCCGAGACCGGCACCGGCAAGACCGCCGCGTTCCTCGTCCCCATCCTGCAGCTCTTTCTCAAGGAAGGCCCGCGCGACGCGAAGACGCGCGCGCTCGTGCTCGCACCGACGCGCGAGCTCGCCGTCCAGATCGAGGACCAGGTCCAGGGGCTGACCTATCACACCAAGATTTCCAGCATCGCCGTCTACGGCGGCGTGCCGATGGACATCCAGGAGTTTGCGCTCAAGGCCGGGGTCGACATCATCGTCGCCACGCCGGGCCGCCTGATGGATCACATGCGGCACGATTCGGTGAAGTTCGAGGGGCTCGAAGTGCTCGTCCTCGACGAAGCCGATCGCATGCTCGACATGGGCTTCTGGCCCGACGTGCAGCGCATTCTCTCGGCGCTCCCCAAGGTGCGCCAGACGCTGCTCTTCTCGGCGACGATGCCCGGGGAAGTGTTGAAGCTGACGCAGGAGTTCCTGCGCGACCCCAAGTACGTCCAGGTGGGGCGGCGCGGTGGACCCGCGGCGACGATCACGCACGCGATTCAATCGGTGGCCGCTGCGGAGAAGACGCAGTGGCTGGCGAAATGGCTTCGCGACGAAGCCACCGGTCCGGTGCTGGTCTTCTGCCGGACGAAGGTTGGCGCCGACCGCCTGGCCACGCGCCTGAGCGGGATGGGCATCCGCACGGCGGCGCTGCATGCCGATCGCACGCAGCAGCAGCGCATGTCGGCGGTGGAAGGGTTCAGAACCGGGACGTTTCCCGTGCTCGTGGCCACCGACGTGGCCGCGCGCGGCCTCGACATCGACGGCATCGCGCACGTCGTGAACTACGAGGTCCCGGATACACCGGAAGCGTACGTACACCGCGTCGGCCGCACGGGCCGCGCGGAAACAGCCGGGAGCGCGCTGACGCTGGTGTCTCCCGAGGAAGTGCGCGCACTCCGCGCGCTGGAGAAGGCCGTTGGGGTCCAACTTGAATAGCCCGTATTCGCCGCCGCCCATCATGAGTCCAGGGGCGTCGCCCGATCCACAGCCCACTCCGGCTACGCCGGCGTCACCAGCATCGAACCAGAGCCCCGGGCCCACGCTCGCTCCCGCAACGTCGGACGTCCCGCAGTCGGCCGCCTTCGTCCGTTTCCGGTCGTGCCGCTGGATGCAGCCGGCCGAAAACGGCTACCAGGAGTTCTGCACGCACCGCGAGGTCAAGCCCTACGCCGGCACCACCGGCTTCGACGCCGACGCCTGGTGTCCGGAGTGCCAGTACTACAAGCTGCGCCGCGCCCCCAAGAAGCGCTCGCCCTCCGACGATTACACCTACTAGAGGCTCGCCTTACTCGCCCTTCTGGCTGGGCGCCGATGCCGGCGCCCCCTTCGGCGGATACCAGTAATGCAGGTGGCAATTCTCGCACGCCACGTCCAGGGCTTCGCCCGAGTTCAGCAGCGTATCAGCGTCCTTGTTGTTGATGGCATCCAGCATCGGGGTCGAGGCGTCGTAGAGCTTCTTCACGAAGTCCTTCCAGACCTGCGGGTCTTTCTTCCGAAGCACGTCGATCTGCGCAGGTGAAAGCTCGATGCTGGGGTTGGCCGAGATGTCTTCGGTCCGGCCGGTCGGACGATCGATCAGCAGCAGGTTGGTAGCTTCGACCAGCGTCACCGCGCTGCGCTTCACCGCCGCCCATTCGTCGTCGGTCCGCGGCCGGCGCTCTTCGACGCCGGTCTGGCTGACGATCGTCGCCACCGACTCCCACAGGATGTCGGCGCTCGGATCGACCATGTTGCCCATGACCTCCCGGACGGTCGCCGTTGGACGGAACTCGGTTGCGGGAGGTGCGGGCGGCGGCGCCGCCCGGCATCCGGCGACGAGCGCCACCACCAGCATGCCGGCACCCAGGGTCACATACGTCGCGAATCTTCTCATCAAGTTATCTCCAGGCCGCGTAAACGGGCTTGCCTACCAGCATCGAGGGGTTTGCGCCCGGCCGCGGCTTGAACTTCTGCACGCGGCCGTTGCCGACTTCAGCAACATACAGGTTCTGCTCCTGGTCGACGCTGAAACCGTGCGGGTTCAGGAAGGCGCCGGGAAAGTCGTTCAGCAGGCCCCATGAATACAGGTAGTGTCCCTCGAGATCGTACTTCACGACCTTCGACGTCGTGTCTTCAATCGCCCAGAGCGATCGATCCGCCGGAACCATCAGGAACTGCGTGTTCGAGGATCGCGAGAAGTCCCACTGGTCGACGAACGTGCCGTTCTCGTCGAACACCTGCATGCGGCGGTTGGACCGGTCGCTGACGTACACGCGGCGCGTCATCGGATCCGCGGTGATGCCGTGCACGGTGTTGACGTAGCCCGGGCGCCGCGCGTTGCCTCCCGGCGCGCCCGTCTCGCCCCACGCCAGCACGAACTTTCCGCTCTTGTCGAACTTCACGACGCGGTTGCCGTTGTAGCCGTCGGCCACGAACATCGTGCTGTCGGGAAGGAACGCGAGAAACGTCGGACGATTGAAGTGCGACGCGTCGGCGCCGGACTTGCCAGGGGTGCCAATCGTCTGGACGATGGTCTTGCCGTCGTGCGTCATCTTGAAGATGGCGTGGCTGTGATCGTCCACGACCCAGAGGTGCTTCTCGGCATCGTAGGGATTGATGTAGATCGCGTGCGGCCGTTTCATCAGCGTGTCCCACTGCGGGAACTGCTCGACGATGTCGCCGGCCGCGTTGAACGCGACCATCAGGTGTTCCCACCGCGCGTCGATGCCCATGCGGCCCTTCCAGGCCTGTGCGGGATCGTCGGGATCGGCGCCGGGGCCACCCCCTCCGGGCGGGCTCGCGTTCATTCCCTGCGAGGCGTTGCGGAATGGCACCTGTCCGGTCGGAAATGCGAGGCTGGGCCCGATCTGGTTCAACGCCACCGGGTTCGGGCGCTTGAGATCCGGCAGCTCGCCGCGCTGCAGGATGAACACGCGGTCAGGACTCTCTGCGAACACGCCCTGCACGGCACCCCACGTCCAGCCTTCGTGTCCTGCGAGGTTCGACAGCGGCTTGGGCCAGCCGACGACGACGTCGTAGGGACCCATGACGTCGATGCCACCCTTCTGGCCCGACACGGCGGCGGTCGAGACCGCCGGCGCCTGCCCCTGCACGTAGACGGGCGTGCCGGACATGAACAACCCGGCGCCGAACGCGGCTACCGCCGCCGCAATCACTGCGACATATCTCTTCATTGGTGTCTCCTAAGAAGGCGCGGGTAGTCTAGCCCCGGGCGGAGGGACGGTCAACGGCCGACCGCGAAGGGACGCCGAGCAGCTTCGTCTTGATCTCTTCGTCATTCCACAGCGCCGCGGGGTCGGACGAGTGGACGATCCGCCCCTTGCTCATGACGTGCACGTAGTCGGCGAGCTTCACCGCGAAGGCGGCATTCTGCTCGGCGAGCAGGATCGACATCCCCTCGGCCTTCAGCCGAAGTACCAGCCGTCCCACCTCCACGATCACCGCAGGCGCGAGCCCTTCGGTGGGCTCGTCCATGATCATCAGCAGCGGGTTGGCGACCAGCGCGCGTCCAATCGCCAGCATCTGCTGTTCACCGCCACTGAGCTCGTTGCCTCGATTGTTCAGCCGCTCCTTGAGACGGGGAAACAATTCGAAGACCGCCGGCAGATCCCATCTGCGGCCCTGCCGCGCCGAAGCCGCAGGCGAAGGCGGGCGCGAGGCAATGGCCAGATTCTCGTACACCGTCAGTGACGCAAACACACGCCGTCCCTGCGGCACCAGGCTGACGTGCCGCGCGGCAATCGCATGCGGCGGAAGCGCGGTGATGTCGGTGCCGTCGAATTCGATCCGGCCCTGGCGTGCGCGCGTCAGCCCCACCAGCGACCGGCACAGGGTCGTCTTGCCGACGCCGTTGCGGCCGAGGACGGCGGTGACGACGCCCTTTTCAGCCGTCATCGTGACGCCCTGCAGCACGTGGCTATCGCCGTAATAGGTGTGGATGTCGGTGACGTTCAGCATCTCTATTCGGCTATCGGGGATCCGAGATCTCTATTCGGCAATTGGCGATCCTAGATAGATATCTTGCACGGTGCGATTCGCGCTGACTTCATCCTTGTGTCCGTCCGTCAACACGCGGCCCTGGTAGAGGACGGTGACCCGCTCGGCAAATGCGAACGCGATGTCCATGTCGTGCTCGATGAGCAGCACCGCCACCGCCGAATCGAGGTTCCTGAGGATCGCCAGCATCGACTCGCTCTCGCCCGACGACAGCCCGGCCATCGGCTCGTCGAGCAGCAGCAACCGCGGGCGTCCGGCCATCGACAGCGCCACCTCGAGCTTGCGCTGGACGCCGTACGACAGGTTCTTCGCGGTGTCGTGCGCGAATGTCCCGAGCCCGAACTGCGCGAGCAGCGCCTCGGCCCTGCGTTCGAGGTCGACGCACGACGACATCGGCCGGTGCATCGTGAAGCGCCGCGGGTCCTGTGCCTCGCACGCCAGCAGCACGTTCTCCATCACCGTCAGGTTTGGGAACAGCTTCGTGATTTGAAACGTCCGCGCCATCCCGCGCACCGCCCGCTGGTGCGGCGCCAGCTTCGTCACATCGTCGCCAAAGAGCGCGATCGTGCCCTCGCTGGCCCGCACTTCCCCACTGATGACGTTGAACAGCGTCGTCTTGCCCGCGCCGTTGGGCCCGATGACTGCCCGCCGCTCGCCCGGCTGGACGATGAGGTTGACCTTGTCGACAGCCTTGAGGCCGCCGAAGTGCCGGGAGACGTTGTCGAGCGCCAGGCAGGCTGGTGTCATCGCGCGTAGAGAGGCTGCTTGAGGTACTCGGCGGGGTTGTACTTCCAGAACTGGGAGACGTTCGGCAGCGTGGCGATGACGGTGTTCTGCAGGACGCCGTTGACCCGCTCGACGCGGCGCACGTAGATGTTCTCGATCGGGTTGCCGTATTCGTCGAGCACGACCGGGCCGCGCGGCAGATCGGTGGGCCGGGCGTTGCGCAGGCCCTCGAGCAGCGCGTTGCGGTCTTCGACGTTACCCTTCACCGCGTCGATCGCCGCCAGCACCCACTTGCCGCCGGTATACATGCTCTCGGAGTAATAGCTGGGCACCCGCTTGTAGCGCGCACGGTAGGCGGCCGCGAACTTCCGGTTGGCGGGATTCTCGAGCGCGCCGCTGTAATGCAGCGCCGTGATCACGCCGATCGCCTCGTCGCCCATCGCCGGCAGCACATGCTCGTCGGTGGTGGTGCCCATGCCGATCAGCTGCACGCGTCCCTTCAAGCCGTACTCTTCGTACTGCCGCACGAACTGCAGCGCCGTCCTGCCGAGGAAGAGCGCATACACGGCGTCGACGTCGCGCGAGATCTGCGCGAGGTACGGGGCGAAATCGTGGATCGAGAGCGGCGCCCACAGGCTCTGGGTGATGCGTCCACCCTGCTCCTCGAAGGTGCGCCGGAACCCGCCCACGGATTCCCAGCCAAAGCCGTAGTCGAGCGCGATGGTCGCGACCGTCCTCAGCTTCAACGTGTTGTAGGCGTATTCGCCGAACGGATGATTCGGCTGGCTGCCCGTGTAACCGGTTCGGATGATCCACTTCGCGCGACGCCGCTGTGTGAGGTCGTCAGCCGAGACAACGGGGTAGACCATCGGAATGCCCTGCGATTCGATGTACGGCGCGAGGGCATAGCCGGTGGAGGTGAGGAGCGCGCCACCCATCATGTGCACGCCGTCGCGCTCAATCAGCTTGCGTGCCTTCGTCAGCCCCACCGCCGGAATTCCTTCATCGTCCTCGACGATCAGCTCGATCTTCCGTCCACCGGCCTGGTAGCCGGTCTCCTCGAGCAGCAGCAGAAAACCGTTGAGGATGTCGCGCCCGTTCTGCGCGTTGGCGCCCGAGAGCGGCACCATGAAACCAATCTTGACGGGCGGGCGCTCCGCTGTTTGCGCGAGCGTCAGCGTCGCACCGGCCACGACCAGCGCAATGATCACGGTCCGCCTGAAGGCGGACACTACGTGCGCTTGCTTCTTCCGAGGTTCCATAAGCCTTGCGGGGCGCCCAGGATGGCGACGATGTAGACGATGCCCAGGATCAGCAGCCAGCGCGCGGTGTAGGCGCTGATCACGTTCTTCAGGAGAACGATCGCCCCCGCGCCGATGACGGGGCCGACGAGAGTGGCGGGGCCGCCCAGCGTCACCATCAGGAAGAGTTCCGACGACGCCGTCAGGTCGAGGTAGGTCGGGCTCACGAAGCCGTTGTAGTACGCCCACATCACGCCGGCGACGCTGGCAAAGACTCCCGAGATGACGAAGCTCAAATAGCAATGCAGCCAGGTGTTGAAGCCGAGGCTCTTCATCCGCGACTCGCTCTCACGCACGCCGCGCAAGGTCAGCCCGAATGGCGATCGGACGAGCAGTGCCATGATCCCCGCCGACACCGCGAACACGAGCAGCGTCACGTAGTAGAACGGGATCGGGCCGGCAAACGGCAGCCCGGCGTGCGTCTCGAGCCGCGGAATGCCGGCCAACCCGTTGTCGCCGCCGGTCATCGGAATCCAGCGATTGCTCAGCCCCCAGAGCACCATCCCGATCGCAAGGGTGATCATCAGGAAGTACACGTCTCTGACGTGCGACACGATCAGCCCGATGGCCGCGCTGCACAGCGTGCCGATCATGATGCCGCCAAGCACGCAGGTCCAGAAGCCGAGCTGATACCTGGTCGCCAGCACCGCCACGGCGTAGGCCGCGACACCAAAGAAGGCGGCGTGGCCGAGCGACGGCAGGCCGGTGTATCCGAGCAGGATGTCCAGGCTCATCGCGAGGATGGCGAGAATGACCATCTGCGTGAGCAGGCCGACCCAGTAGGTCGAAAGAAACGGAGGGCCGACGACGAGCAGTACAGCCAGCGCGTAGAACACCGGCCGGCGCCAGCCGCGAAGAACGTTGGACGGGAGATTAGCCGCGTCCATAGAGCCCCGTCGGCTTCAAGGCGAGCACGAGAACCATCGGCGCGAAGAGCGTGAAGTACGAGAGCTCCGGCACCAGCGCCTTGCCGAAATTGTCGATCATGCCGACGGCTATGCTGCCGACCAGCGCCCCCTTGAGGCTGCCCATTCCGCCGACGATGACGACGACAAAGGCGAGGGGAAGCAGATCGAAATCGATACCTGCGTAGCCGCCCAGGATCGGGCCGCCCATCACGCCACCGAAAGCGGCGAGTGCGGCGCCCGCGGCAAACACGAATCCGGACAGCAGCGCGACGTTGATGCCGGTCGCCGACGCGGTTTCGGGATCGTCGACCGTCGCCCGCAGCTTGGCGCCGATGAGTGTCTTCTCATTGATCGCCCACAGCGCGATGCCGACCAGCGCAGCGACGAGGATGACGAAGAGGCGGTAGCGCGGAAACACGACGTCGCCCATCTCGACCGATCCGCGAAGCATCGACGGATACGCCAGCGTGAAGGGATCGCCGCCCCAGATCATCAGCGCGATGTCGCGGAACGCGAGCGCAAACCCCATGGTCATCATCATCTGCGCCAGCGGCTCGGCGGCGAAGCGGCGCAGGAACACGCGCTGCATCACGAAGCCGATCGCGCCCACCACCACCATCGCCACGATCGCGCTCAGCAGCAGGCTCTGCGTCCGCGTGAACACCGAATACGCGACGTAGACGCCGAGCATGTAAAAGGAACCGTGGGCGATGTTGACGATGCGCATCACGCCGAAGGCGAGCGTGAGGCCGCTGGCGATGAGGAACAGCAGCGCCGCGGAGAACAACCCGTTGAGGGTCTGGGTGATGAGGTAAATCATTCAGTTGTCAGTTGCCGGTTGTCAGTTGCCAGGGGGCAGCAGGCAGGCTGACAACCGACAAC
>CAMCNL010000160.1 GCA_945876205.1 Candidatus Sulfopaludibacter sp. SbA3 | reverse complement strand
CGGGTCCCGATCCCAGAGCACGATCCGCTCGCCGAGGTTGCGGTCCAGCAGGATCACGGCAAAGCGGTTTGCCGCGTCACGCGTGACCGCGCCGTCGAGGTTCACGTGTCGCTGCGTCAACTCGTCGCGCATGCGCCGCCCGTTGTCGTCGCCGCCAAACGCGCCGATGTACTTCGTCCGCAGTCCCATCGCCGTGCAGGTGCTCATCGCCGTCGCCGTCTGCCCGCCACAGGAGACGAGATGGCTGTCGATCCGCATCTTCGCGGTCGGACTATCCGGACGCGGATAGTCGGGCAGCCGGTAGACGTCGTCCACCGAATTGGCCCCGACACCGATCACGTCCCATCGAGTCATCCTCTTCTCAATTCATACAACGCAATCGCCGCCGCGCTGGCGACATTCAATGAGTCAAATCCTGACATCGGGATGCGTGCGTGATGTTCGCACGCCTCGAGCGCTTCGGCGGTCAAGCCGTCGCCCTCATGACCGAGGACGATGGCAGCCTGCCGCCCCGCGAGTGGCATCGCCGCGTCACGGAGCGGCGCCGCTTCGGCCGACGGCGTGAGGGCGACCACGGCGAAGCCGAGGGCGGCGAGCTGGCGCAACGCATCCGGCCACGGCTGCGCTGTCGCAAACGGCACCAGCAGGGCCGCGCCCATCGAGGTGCGAATGGCCTTTCGATAGAGCGGGTCGGCGCACGCGGGTCCGAGCAACACGGCGTCCACGCCGAAGGCGATCGCATTGCGGAAGATCCCGCCGACGTTGTCCGCGTTGGCGATACGTTCGAGCACGAGCACCGTTCGTGCGCGCTCGACGAGCGCGGGCCACGGCATTGCCGCCGGCCGTTCGCCAATCGCCAGGCAACCGCGATGGATGTTGAAGCCCGCGACGCCGTCCATCACGCTCTGCGACACGCGAAAGACGTGCAGCCCGGGCCGGGCGGCAAGGGCGTCGGCGATCGATTCGAGTGCGGCATCGGTGACCATCACCGAGCGTGGGGTCAGTCGGCTGTCCTCGAGCAGCCGCCGGACGACGAGGCGGCCTTCCGCCACGAACAGCCCACGTCGTCCCACGAGCTCCGCGTCGGGGATGTTCTGATAGTCAGCCAGCCGCTGATCGTCCGCGGCGTCGATCGTGAGAACCGGCACCGCCAGATGCTACCGCGCTTCGCCGAACGGCCGAGCTACGAGACCTGGCGATTTCACATACACTCGCGTTGATTCGATACCAGGGAGACGTTGATGCGACTGTCGGAATTCATATTGAGCCACCGCGAACAGATCCTGTCCGAATGGGTCGCGTTTGCCCGATCCTGTCTCACAACCGCCAACAGCATGGATCTCGACATGCTTCGCGATCACGCCGGAGAGATGCTCGACGCGATGGCGGCGGATCTGAATACTCCGCAAAGTACATCGGAGCAGGCTGACAAGTCCGAGGGAAAGAGCGACGCAGACCCGGATCCCAAGACTCCCGATACCGCAGCTCAGGCGCACGGTGCGGCCCGGGCAGACAGCGGTTTTTCCGTGGAGCAGATGGTGTCCGAGTACCGGGCGTTGCGCGCCAGCGTCATTCGCCTGTGGATCGAGGCGGCGGGCGCACTGACCCGCGCGGACCTTGACGACCTTGTCCGGTTCAACGAGTCGATCGATCAGTCCCTCGCTGAATCGACGACGCGCTTCACGCAGGATCTGGATCATTCGAAGGAGATCTTTCTCGCCATGCTGGGTCACGATCTCCGGACCCCGCTCGGCGCCATCATCGGGTCGGCGCACGCCTTGGTGAAGACGAACGATCTTCCTGAAGGCCTGCTCAAGAAGGTTTCCATTATTCTGAGCAGTGGTCAGCGCATGAATGCGCTGGTCGGCGATCTCCTGGACTTTACGCGGAGCCGGTTGGGCGGCGGCATCCCGATCGTCCGTGCCGACGTGGATCTCGCGGAGGTCGGCCGGCAAACGGTCGACGAAATCGTGGCCTTGCATCCGCAACGCGCCGTGACGTTCGAGGCGAGCGGTGAGCTTCAGGGCCAATGGGACAGAGCCCGGATCACCCAGGCGCTGTCGAACGTGATCAATAACGCCATCCAGTACGGATTGGACAAGACGCCCATCAACGTCACAATACGTGGCGACGCCGATGACGTCAGGCTCGCGGTGCAGAATCGCGGCCCTGTCATCCCCCCGAACGAGTTGGGCAAGATTTTCGAACCCCTGCATCGGATCGAGGGCGACAAGCCCACGGCACCAAGCGACAACCTGGGTCTCGGGCTCTATATCACCGAGCGGATCGTCGTGGCCCACGGCGGAACGGTTGGCGTCGAATCATCGGAAGCCGCAGGCACTACGTTCACCATTCATTTGCCGAGGCGCGTCCGCACACCAGACGGTGCTGGAAAGGGTCCAACCACACCTCGGTTGTGACGAACCGCTCATGATTCAGGCCGAAACGGCGGCCAGCGGTGTTGGTGTGCCCTTGACGCTGCGCGGTTCACCCCTGATAGTGCGGTAGTGGGGTCTCAGAGCCGGCGCGTCAGCCCGAAGGTGATCGTCGGCGTGGCGACGGCGCTCGGCATCTTCTCGACGTTCCAGGCGTACAACTACGTGTCGTTGTTCACGGAGCGGGATCCGTCGTTCCCGATGCTCCTGGGCCTCAACGTCACCTACTGGTACGCGTGGGCGGCGCTCGTCCCCGGCATGTTGTGGATGGCGCGGCGCTACCGGTTTGGCCGTCACACGTGGCCGCGCGCCGCGGCGATGCACGCGCTCGGCGTGATCGCGTTTACCTTCATGCACGCCGTGCTCACCATCGGGATGCGCGTGCCGATCCAGGAGTTCTTCGGGCGTCCGGCGAGCTTCGCCGCGGGCTTCCAGGAGCTGTTCTTCCTCTATTTCGACTGGGAGATGATGACCTACTGGGCCATCGTCGGCCTCAGCCACGCGATCGATTTCCACAATGAGGCGCAGGAGCGCGCGCTCACGACCGCGCAGCTCCAGACGCGGCTCGCCGAGGCGAGCCTGCAGTCGCTGCAGCGGCAACTGCACCCGCATTTCCTGTTCAACACGCTGCATACGATTTCGGCGCTGATGCACCGCGATATCGAAGCGGCCGACGCGATGCTTGCCCAGCTCAGCGATCTGCTCCGGCTGACGCTCGAACGCGTCGGCTCGCAGGAAGTCGCGCTCAAGGAGGAGCTCGACTTCCTCGAGAAGTACCTGGAGATCGAGCAGACGCGGTTTGGCGAGCGGCTCCAGGTGCAGCTCAATATCCATCCCGACACGCTCGATGCGGCGGTGCCAAACTTTCTGCTGCAGCCGCTCGTCGAAAACGCCGTGCGGCACGGTATCGCGCAGAAGGTCGGCGGCGGCCGCGTGGAGATTTCGGCGACGCGCGACGGCGACGACCTGTGCCTGGTCGTCCGCGACACGGGTCCCGGGCTCTCGCCCCACAAGCGCACGGCGCTCGATACGGGCGTCGGGCTCACCAACACGCGGTCCCGCCTGCAGCACCTGTTTGGCGATCGCCACCGCTTTGAGTTTCACGAGCCGGCCGGCGGCGGCCTGGCGGTGAAGATTTCGATTCCGTTCGCAGTCGATCCGGAGTCGCGGCCCGATACCGATACCGACATGGAGAGTGTCGCGTGACGAAGATCCGAACCCTGGTCGTGGACGACGAGACGCTGGCGCGCGAGCGGGTGCTGTCACTCCTCAAGCAGGAAGTCGATGTCGAGGTCGTGGGCGAGTGCAGCGACGGCGGCCAGGCGGTGGCCGCCATCCAGGAGCAGTCACCGGATCTCGTCTTTCTCGACGTGCAGATGCCGGGATGCGACGGCTTCGAGGTGCTCAAGAATATCAGCCCCGATCGCATGCCGACGGTGATCTTCGTCACGGCCTACGACGAGTACGCGCTGCGCGCGTTCGAGGTGCACGCGCTCGACTACCTGCTCAAGCCGTTCGGCAAGGATCGCTTCCAGGAGACGCTGCGCCACGCGCGCGAGGCGCTCGAAGGACGCCGCGCCGGCGACCTTGGCCGCCGCATGCTCGCGATGGTGCACGACATCAAGCAGCCCGAACCGCAGCGCGTCGAGCGGCTGGTCGTGAAGTCAGGCGGGCGGGTCTTCTTCCTGCGCACCGATGAAATCGACTGGATCGAGGCGGCGGGCAATTACGTGCGGCTTCACCTCGGCCAGGAGTCGCACTTGTTCCGCGAAACGATGAACCGCATGGAAACCAGGCTGGAGGGCCGGCGCTTTGCCCGCATCCACCGCTCCCGCATCGTCAACACCGAGCGGATCAAGGAGCTGCAGCCCTGGTTCAACGGGGATCACGTGGTCGTGCTGCGCGACGGCACCCGGCTGACGCTCAGTCGTTTGTACAAGGACAAGCTGCAGCAGCAACTGGGGAAGGGAGTGTAGGGGTTCCGTTGTTCGACTGTCCTCGCGCGCGACCGCCACTGTAGCCGAGTTGTGACACGTCGTGTAACTCTGACTCACTCCTCGGGCTCGGCCCCCGCTAACGGATTTGACCGAGAATCGTCATAACCGTATCGCGAACTGCCTCGGCCGACTGGATCGAGGAAATTCCCCACTGTCTGTCGCACGAAACTGACTCTCCGATCTCATTCCGCGTGGTAATTGTCACTGGAACGCCGCTTGCTTCGGCCCTGCTCGACGTTCACGCATTATTCGACCGTGTACACAGACTCAGCAGCAGCGGCATCGTTGACGGCGGTCCACTTGGCGATTGCCATCTTTCGGCGGCATCGCACCCCGCACGCGGGTGTGTTCAACCCCTACGTCGCGCTCTCATTCGCGTTCGTGCCATCACCGTGGCTGTGGCCGTCCACCGTCGGCATGGCCGTGACGCTGATTGCGCACGTCATGTGGTTTCTCGCGTGCGAAGTGCTGGCGCCGGCTCCGGCTGCCGTCGCGTCTCAGAGGCGGACCCCGCCGGGGTCTGACCCCGACGCCGCGTCTCCGCGGCGCACCCAGGGCTTCGAACAGGCCACTGTGCTCGCCGTGCTCGAGGAAGCCGCAGACATCAAGACCTTTCGTCTCGGACGCCCGTCCGGCTTCGACTTCACCGCCGGCCAGTTCGTGGCGGTCAGGATCCAGATCGACGGCAAGCCGCACGTGCGGTGCTACTCGATCAGTTCCGCGCCCGATGCGCGCGGATACCTCGAGATCTCGGTTCGCCGTCAGGGCCTCGTGTCGCGGACGCTCCACGCCACGCTGCGCACCGGGTCACAGCTCGCGATCAACCGGCCGGCCGGCCAGTTCGTCTATCCGTCGCGCGACGACCGTCCCCTGGCCCTGGTTGCCGGCGGAATCGGGATCACCCCGCTCCTCTCGATGCTCCGGCACGCCGTCACGTCCGAGCCCACGCGTCCGGTGATGCTCCTCTACTCGGCCAGGCGCGAGGAGGACGTCGCCTTCCTGAGCGAGCTTCGGGTGGTCGCCGAGCGTCATCCGCAGGTGCGGATCGGCTTGACGCTCACGCAGCCGACCGGCCCGACGCCGTGGCGACAGGGGCGCATCGATGCGGCGATGATCTCGCAGTACGTCGGCGACCCGTCCAACACGGTGTTCTGTCTGTGCGGTCCGGCTCCGATGCTGACCGACCTCCGGGCGGTGCTCCAGGGGATGGACGTCCCCGAGGGCCAGATTCGGTTCGAACAGTTCGACACGGCGGTGGCCGCCTCTGTTCTGAACGTGGCCGCAACGGCCGAACCGCTGGCGGGCGAGGCGGCGACTCGGGCTCCGCGCGCGTCCGCCCACCACGTGACGTTTTCGCTGAGCGGGCGCACCGCCACCATCGGCGCTGCGCAGAGCCTGCTCGATGTCGCCGAGGCCGAGGGGATCGCGATTCCGTTTTCCTGCCGCGCGGGTGTGTGCCAGTCGTGCCGTACGCGCGTGGTCGAGGGCGAGGTCGATTGTCAGTCGGATGTGCTGGATCCCGAAGACCGATCGGCTGGATTCATTCTGCCGTGCGTCTCGTGGGCCACCGCCGATTGCGTGCTCGAGGCATGACCGTATGAGCCTGGCATCCAACAGCGTGGCGGTCCCGGCGGGCAGCGTGGCCCGAGCCGTCCGTGAGGAGCCGTGGCTGACCACCCGGGCGCTGACCAACGTGCTCGTGCTGGCGGGAGTGTTTACGGTGATCCTCTGCGTGGTCCTGCTGTTCGGCCTCGGCGGCTGGGAGTACTACGGCGCACCGCTGGCGACCCGGGGGTACCTGCCGGCGCATCGTCTGCTGCGGCCGTCCGGACCGATCGGTCTGGCTCTCGGCATCGCCGGCGTCGTCGCGATGTTGTCGACGCTGCCCTACGTCGTTCGCAAGCACTGGAAGCGGCTCGCGAAGTTCGGCTCGACCAGGAACTGGCTCGAGACCCACATCTTCTTCGGGATCGTCGGGCCGATCCTCGTGACCTTCCACACGTCCTTCAAGTTCAACGGACTGATCTCGGCGGGCTACTGGTTGATGATGACGGTCTGGGCGTCCGGGTTCGTGGGGCGCTATCTCTACGTCCGGATTCCGAAGACGATCCGCGGAACCGAGTTGTCGCGGGCCGAGCTCGAAGGGCGGCTCGAAGAGTTGAGGGCTCGTCTCGACGCTGCGCCGCTGCCCGTCGCGACACAGCGGGAGCTCGACGCGTTTGACGCCGCCACGACAGGGCGCGACGGCCGGGCGCCGGGCGCGCTTGACCTCTTCCTCGGGGAATTCCGAATCCGGGCACGGCTCTGGCTGCTGCGCCGGCAGATGCTCGAGGCGGGCGTGGATTTGTCGACGGTGCACAACCTGGTGTCGCTGTCTGCCGAGCGTGCGGGCATCGCGCGCCGGCTCGCGCACCTGCAGCGCACGCGGCGGCTGTTCGCCGTGTGGCACGTGTTCCATCAACCGCTGGTCTTTGCCATGTTCGCCATCGTCGCCATTCATGTCGGCATTGCCCTGTATTTCGGGTACGCGCGGTTTGCGCCGTAACGGGTCGCGACGATGGATCGCAGGAACGCCTGGCCTCGAATGTGGTGGGTGCTGGTACTCACAATGACCTGTCTCGGGATCACGGTGGACGCGTCGGCGCAGCTTGGAGCACTCGTCTCGCCAGGGCGGTTGAGTCGTCCGCACGCGGCGCTGGAGGGCGTGAGCAACTGTCTCAGCTGCCACGCGGCCGGCCGGCAGGTGTCGGCTGCGAAGTGCCTCGACTGTCACAAGCCGGTCGCGCAGCGGATCGCGCAGAAGACCGGCGTCCACCGGAACGTCACGACCGACTGCGTGACCTGCCACGTCGAGCACGCCGGCGTCGACGGCGAGCTGCGGCCGTTCGATCAGCGGCGATTCAACCATGCCATCGAGACGCGATTCCCGCTGACGGGCGTACATGCGGGCGTGACGTGTGCGAGCTGCCACAAGACCCGCTCGTTCCTGATAGCCGCCACGACATGCGTGTCGTGCCACGCCGACCCGCATGTGCCGACGCTCGGCGTGAAGTGCGAGACGTGCCACACGACCACCGCGAAGTTCAACACCGCGCAGGCGCGCTTCGATCACAACACCACGGAGTTCAAGCTGGCCGGTGCCCACGCCAAGGTGGCGTGCGCTTCCTGTCACGTGAACAAGGTCTTCAGCGGCGTGAAGTTCGCCGCGTGCAGCGACTGTCACAAGGACCCGCATCCGAAGCCCATGGGTGCGGCCTGTGCCTCGTGTCACACCGCCACGACGTGGAAGACGAGCAAGGTCGACCACTCGCGCACGACCTTTCCGCTGGTCGGCAAGCACGTGCAGGTCGAGTGCGTGAAATGCCACGCCAAGCCCCCGCTCGACGTCACGGTGCGAGCCGATACCTGCGCCGCCTGCCACGCCGATCCGCACAAAGGGACCTTCAAGCAGGATTGCGCGGCGTGCCACACGCAGTCGAGTTTCGAGAAGGGGACGTTCGACCATGCGACGACGCGCTTCCCGCTGGTGGACAAGCATGGCGGCCTCGCGTGTGCCGCGTGCCACAAGGCGACCTCCGCCGCGGGCGTGCAGGAGTTTCGTGGCCTCAGCATCACCTGCGCGTCGTGCCACGCAGACGTCCATCGCGGCGAGCTGGGCGTGACCTGCGAGCAGTGCCACACCGCCCGCACATTCGAGGTGAAGTCATACACGCACGCGAAACCACGGCCGTTCTTCGCGGGGGAGCACGCGTCGCTGGCGTGCGAGAAGTGCCATGTCCCGCCGCTCACGCCGATGCGGGCCACCACCACCGATCCAGTCCTGCGCGTCGGGTTCACGACGACGTCCACGACCTGCGTGTCGTGTCACCGCGACGTGCACCTCGGCCAGGTCGGGGATCGCTGCGAGAACTGTCACGCGATCGATGCGCCGAAATTCGCGCTCGTGGGCTTCTCGCACGACCAGACGATGTTCCCGCTGACGGGCAAGCATGCCCCGCTCATGTGCGAGGCCTGTCACAAGGCAGAGACGCGCGACTTTCCGGCGGGTCACGGCACGGCGACACGCCTGACGGGCGTCGGCACCGAGTGCGTGGCGTGCCACACCGACCCGCATGCGGGCCAGCTCGGCGTGACCTGCCAGAGCTGCCACACGGTGCAGACGTTCGCGGTGCCGCGCTACACGCATCGCAATCAGCAGGCGCTGCGGACGTTCTTTGGCGGCAAGCACGCGGCGCTGGCCTGCAGCGCGTGCCACAAGGCGGCGACGGTCAAGGGATCGCCGACACCCGTCGCGTCGTACCGGACGTCCACGACGTGCGTCAGTTGCCACAACGACGTCCATCGCGGCGCGCTTGGCCCCAACTGCGCGTCGTGCCACAGGCTCTAGGGGTGACCGCATGACTCTGAAGCGCGCACTTCTGATCGTCGTCCTGGCCGCGGGTGGCATCGCCGGCTTCGCGGCCGACAGCGCGGCGCAGTTCGAGACACCCAACCGCCAGTTCCACAACGACACGGCGTTTCCACTCGACGGCCAGCATCGTGCGGTGGCCTGCGAGTCGTGCCACATCCAGGGGCAATACAAGGGGACGCCGACCACGTGCCTCGACTGCCACTGGGTGCGCAGGCAGGACGATCGGTTCCGCCTGCAGCTCGGCTCGCAGTGTGAACAATGCCACCGGCCGACGGCGTGGACCGACGTCCGCTGGGATCACGGCGCCATGACGGGGACGCCGCTCAACGCGGCGCACCGGCAGATCTCCTGCCAGTCGTGCCACACCAACAGCGTCATACGCCGCGGCGTCAGCAGCACGTGCATCTCGTGCCATCAGCAGGACTACCAGGCGGCGAAGACACCCAATCACGTGGCGGCAGGCTTTCCGACCACGTGCGAGTCGTGTCACCTGCCGAGCCATACGACGTTTCGCCAGGCCACCTTCAACCACAACGCCGCGTTTCCGCTCGTCGGGCAACACGCCCAGGCGGCGTGCGCCAGTTGTCACGTGAACAACGTCTACCAGGGCGCGCCGCGCGAGTGTGTCGGCTGCCACCGCACGGCCTACGACCGGACGACCGCGCCTAACCACGTCGCAGCGGGTTTCTCGACCGCGTGCGAGAGCTGTCACCGGGCAACCGACGCCAGCTTCCGCGGGGCCGGCTTCAATCACGCCACGGTCTTCGCGCTCGTGGGCCGGCACA
>CAMCNL010000159.1 GCA_945876205.1 Candidatus Sulfopaludibacter sp. SbA3 | reverse complement strand
GGGTCGACCACGGACACGAGATTGCCGATCGCCATGCCGATGTATCGCGCGGTGTCGCGCACCACCGAGATCGCCACGCCGTCGCCGCCGCGAGCGGCGTCGAAGATCTGCCGCACCGTGATCGCCGACATGTCGCCGCCCGCCATCTCGAGCACGCGCGACATGTCTCCCGCCTTGAGGCGCCATACCAACCGGCGTACGATGCCGTTGCTGCCGATTTCAGCCTCGAGGCAACCGAGCTTCCGGTAGTCCTCCCGTTCGACAGGATTCAGCGCGAGCCATCCCGCGGAGCCCGCGAGTCCATGCGCGCCTTCGAAGGGACGGCCGTCGAACACGATGCCTGCGTGGACGCGATCGGACACGGTCAGCGCGACGACGTGGCGGGCACCGCGGGCGGCGCCGGACCACTGCTCCGCGAGCGCAACGGCGGTTCCACGAGTCACGACGCGGGGCGAGGCGTGCACGCCGGCGGCACCGGCGGCAGCGGTGATCGCTTCCGAGAAGGCGGGATCGCGCGCATCCCTGACCGCCACGCCGAGTCCGGACGATCCGGCCCCGCCCACCGCGCGCACGGCGTCAGCGGCCGACGTCGCGCCGTTACCCTGCTGCACGGTGCGAGCGACGATGGCGCCGCTCTCGTCCGCGGCGACCGCCATCACGGCGCCGTCCCGCACTTCAAGACCGAGGATCACGAATGGATTGTATCGCCGCCGGTCCAGTCCACGTGCACATGAAGCTTGCGGCCCTGGAGCGGTAGAGGTCGTTCGGGCCGTTCGGGCCGTTCGGGCCGTTCGGGCCGTTCGAAAGGCTCGGATCGTTCCGTATGGAAGAGTTCGGCGTCGAGGCGCTGCAATAGCTTGATGTAGCCGCGCTCTTCGGGCGCGGTCAGGACGACGACTCCGCCGCTCTCCGTGATCGGAAACTTGCGATCGTCGAGGTAGTCGCGGTCGAACGTGATCAGCGTGCGCCGGAGCTCGCACGCCAGGCGGTAATGCTGGTAGTCGCGCGCACGGCGGAGATCGTCGTGTTCGATGACGAAGAGGACGTCCCAGAGCAGCCTCGTGCGCATGAAGGCCACGAGCGGGGCGGGCACGTTGGCGTCGACGTAGAGGCGCGGCTGCCCGGCGATGCGCTCGGCGTGCGGTCCAAGCTCAGACGCCAGCGTGCCCATTACCGATGCCGCTCCAGGTCAGGCATCGTGTCGACCGGGTCGTCTGGCTTGGGGTGCTCCCGCGTGGCGGCCCTGGCTTCCTGCTTGAGCGTGGCCACGAGCGTGTCGCGCTTGTGCACCAGCTCCTTGCGCGGCCGCCGCGAATGCTCGGAGCCCACGGCGTATTCGCAGAACAGCGGAAACGCGATCGTCGAGTCGCAGTAGGCGACGCACGTGTCCGGCAGCACGCCCGGGTTGATCTTGCCCCAGCTCACCGCTTCGGCCGGCGTCGCGCCCGACAAGCCTCCCCAGACCACCGAGTCGGTCGTGATCTGGATGAAGTAGTCGTTGCCGCCCTTCGGGATGCCGTAGACCTCCCACAGCGTCGGTTGGCCCTGCAGGTAGAAATTCTTCGGCGAGCCGCCACCGAGAATGACGCAGCCGTTCTTCTGTCCCGCCAGGATGAACGAGCACACCTCGTTGACGTCCTTGTTGGGATCGATCATCAGCCGGCTGTCGTTCATCAGCTCGTGATAGGCGATGTTCATGCCGATCGAGCTGTCGCCCGGAGACGAGGTGTAGAGCGGCACACCCGTCGCCGCCGCCGCGGCGACAATCGAGTACTGCTCGCAGCCAGGGTGCTGCTCCATCAGGTCTTTGCCGAGCGCGTAGTGGAACTCGGCCGTCGACACGGGGCCGTTCATGCCGGATCGCACCAGGAACTCCCGGATGTAGAGGTCGGTCTCCAGCAGCACCGTCGCCGGGAATAGCACGTCGTAGATGCGGATGACGCCGTCCTCGTACAACTCGACGTCGTTGACGAAGGGCGACCCGCGATGCAGCGTGAAGTTCAGCGCGTAGTGGAGATCGTGGTAGAGGTTCGCGCCGGTGCTGATGATGAAATCCACCAGCCCGCGTTCCATCAGCTCGACGACGCAGCCACCAAGGCCCGCCGGCGTCATCGCGCCCGCAATCGTCAGCGCGATGGTCGTGTCGTGCTCGGGGAGCAGCATCTTGTCGGTGAAGATGCGGCACGCTTCGCCGAGGCGGGCAGCGTTGAACGCCTGAAATCCCTCATCCATGAGATGACGGATGTCGGCGCTGCCCTTGGGGCGGTAGTACTTGATGGGTCTGCCTGAAAGATGACCGGCGCGTCGTGTTTCCGGCGCACCTGGAGCGCGGTAGGGCACGACGGCTACTTTAGCATTCCCGCGCGGCAACCCCAGGACCGGGCGGCTGTCGCCGGACGGCGCTTCCGCCGATAACCCGGCGTAAAGCCTGATGTCGGTGGATGACGTGACTATTGCCTCTCGCCGGCCCGCGCCCGCGGTGACCCGGCCGGATCAGCCGGTCGATGTGGATTCACGCTTCCGCACACTCGTGCAGTCGCCCCTCCGCGCCGGGTTGCTCCGGTTCCTGAGCGCCCGTCCCGAAGAGACCTTCGACGTCGATTCGCTGATGTCCACGTTCGGCCGCATGCGGCTCGACGTCGACAACTGCCTGAAGGAGCTGGTCGAGTTCGGCGTGGCCCGGCGCGTGCTCAGTCAGCCGCCGCGATACGGCTCGCAGCGCCCCGAGCGCGAACCGGTCGCGCATCTGCTCGACGCGTTCCTCGAGCGGCGCGCCGCGATCAGCACCGAAGACCAGGCGCCCTCGGTGCAGCGCTTCCGCGAGATGATCGGCCGCGACGAGAAGATGCTGATCGTCTTCGAGTGGATTCGCACGGCGGCGAAATCAGACATCTCCGTGCTCATCCTCGGTCCCACGGGCTCCGGCAAGGAAGTGGTGGCGCGGATGATTCACGAGCTGAGTCGCCGCGGCTCCGAGAAGTTCCAGGCGATCAACTGCGCCGCGCTGCCCGACACGCTCTTCGAGTCGGAGATCTTCGGCTACGAGAAGGGCGCGTTCACCGGTGCACACGACCGCAAGCCCGGACGACTGGAGCTCGCCGATCACGGCACGCTCTTCCTCGATGAGATCGGCGACCTCTCACTCGTCGCACAAGCCAAGCTGCTCCGCGTGCTCGAGGACCACCGCTTCGAGCGCCTCGGAGGGCAGAAGTCCGTGCAGGTCGACTTCCGCCTGATCTCGGCGTCGAATCGTCCGCTCGACTTGTTCGTTCGCGACGCGCGCTTCCGCGAGGATCTCTACTACCGCGTCAACGCATTCGCCATCCGGCTGCCATCGCTGCGCGAGCGGCCGATCGACATCCCGGTGCTCGCGTCGCGGTTTCTTGCGCGGTATTGCACGACCCACGGCCTGCCGCTCGACGCCAAGACGCTGTCGGCCGAAGCGATGACCCTGCTGCAGCAGTACGCGTGGCCCGGCAACATCCGCGAGCTCGAAAGCACGGTCTCGCGTGCGGCACTCTCAGCGCCGGGGCGCGTCATCCGCGACACCGACGTCGAGTTCCTGCACGCGAACGCCGGCCGGGCATCCGACGCTCCGCCCCGGCTTCCGACACTTCGAGAGGCGGAACGGGCGCACATCATGCGCGCGCTCGAGGCGTCTGGATGGAACAAGAAGGAGGCGGCGCGGGTGCTCGAAATCAGCCGCGGAACGCTGTACCGAAAAATCGTCGAGTACGGTTTGGAACACGAAACCCGCTCGATTCGACCCAGGGCATAGCCCCGAGACGTCCTCTCCCGTCCCGTTTGTCCCACAGAGTCAGTAGTTTGCACCTACGAAACGAGCAACAGGCTGTGCAGTTTCTGAACACAGCCTGCCTGAAATTGCACGTCCGATTCTTGACGCCAGCCGCTGCCCTTGGGGGGTAACCTTCCTCCTCTTCGTCTCTTACGGGGATCCCTTGGGCGCAACCCGCGCGCGGCAGAGCTTTTGCGAAACTGGATCCGCTTCCCTATGCCTACTCAACCGATCTATCGATTGGTGGCCCGCCCCCTACTCGTGGCCGCCACGCTCCTCGCCGCCGGCTCACCGCCCGCGTGGGCGCAGCCGACTACCCTCAACAAGCTCGATCCGCTGCTCCAGGTGCAGTCGCGGCAACTCTCGGGGCGCTCGCGCGTCATCGTCGAGTTCCGCGGTGCGCCTGACGCCCGCGTGATTTCCCGCTACCGAGGCCTGGCCGGACGGCAGTTCGGCGACAGTCACGGCCAGGCGGCGGAGATCGACAACGCGGCGCTCGCGACTTTCGCGAGCGATCCTCAAGTGCAGTGGGTCGGCCCCGACCACGCCGCCTTCGCCACGCTCGAACGCACCGGCGCCGCCATCGCCTCCACACTGGCGCGTCAGCAGTTCACGCTCACGGGCAACGGCGTCGGCATCGCGGTGATCGATTCCGGCATCACCGCGTGGCACGACGACCTGTATCTCGCAGGATCGAAAACACCGCGCATCGACTCGCGCATCGTCCATTTCAGGGACTTCACGCGCCAGACGAGCCCGCGCGTGTGGGCATCCGAGCAGCCATTCGATGAGTACGGGCACGGCACCCACGTGGCCGGAATCATCGCCGGCAACGGCTTTGACTCCGACGGCCGGCGCACCGGCATGGCGCCCAAGGCCAGCCTGATCGGCCTCAAGGTGCTCGACGCCGAGGGACACGGCTACGTCAGCGACGTGATCGCCGCCATCGACTACGCGATCGCGATCAAGGACCGCTTCAACATCCGCATCATCAACCTGTCGGTCGCCTCGGGCGTGTTCGAGTCGTACAACACCGACCCACTCGCGCGCGCCGCCAAGCGCGCGGTCGACGCCGGCATCGTGGTGGTCGCCGCCGCGGGCAACATCGGCACCAATGACGAAGGCGAGCTTCAATGGGGCGGCATCACCTGTCCCGGGAATGCCCCGTGGGTGCTGACGGTCGGCGCGGAGAGCCACCAGGGCACCGCGAAGCGAAGCGACGACGCGCGCGCGAGGTTCAGCTCGCGCGGTCCCACGTGGATTGACTTCGCGGCCAAGCCTGACCTCCTCGCATACGGCGTCGGCATGGAATCGCTCTCCGATCCCCACAGCACGCTGTATTCGCAGTTCTCCGACTACCTGCTGAGCGGCACACGTCAGACGTCCTACATGCCGTACCTGAGCATGAGCGGCACGAGCATGGCCGCGCCGGTCGTGGCCGGCACGATCGCGCTGATGCTCGAAGAGAACCCTGACCTGACGCCGAACGCCGTCAAGGCCATCCTTCAGTACACCGCCGAGGTGCGGAAGGGCGAGTCCTTCCTCGCTCAGGGAGCGGGCGTGGTCAACGCGCTCGGCGCGGTGCGCATGGCCAGGTTCTTCGAAGCGCCGAAGGGCGGCGTGCCTGCCCCCTTCGACACCATCGAGACCGAACGCATCGCGTGGAGCGAGCAGTTCATCTGGGGCAACAACCGGGTGGGCGGTGGCATCCCACTCCCAGGCAGCAACGCCTGGGCGTTGACCACGACGTGGGGCGCCGAAGCCGCGCGCGGCGGCAAGCCGGTCGTCTGGGGTGTCGTCAAGGCGGCGAACATCGTCTGGAGCACGCAGGACGACGACAACATCGTCTGGAGTACGAACGCCAGGAAGAACATCGTCTGGGGCACGAACATCGTCTGGAGCACGCAAAGCGACGACAACATCGTCTGGAGCACCCAGGCCGACGACAACATCGTCTGGAGCACGAACATCGTGTGGAGCACGCGATGTGGCGGCGCCAACTGCAAGGGCGTCATCTGGGGCTCGGCCGCCGACGACAACATCGTCTGGAGCACGCAGGACGACGACAACATCGTGTGGAGTACGAACATCGTGTGGAGCACGCAAGCCGACGACAACATCGTGTGGAGTACGGGAACACGTGGCCAGGTTCTCTGGCCGGCGCCGCCCGTCGACAACCGGCGCCGGGATCTCACCGGCAATTGAAGGGGACACTCAAATGAACGCTCGCGTCACGATCATCTGGCTGCCTGATTTCTCGAAGTAGGAACCGGCATGAACCACGCTCTCGCTGCCCGCATCTATGTGGGCGGCGCGATTGCCGCAGCGTGCGCAGTCATGGCGGCGACCGCTCTATCCGGGTCGTCGCTCTGGCTGCTCCCGCTTACGGCTGCGTCCCTGCTGCTCGCGAACAGCGCGTACAGGGTGTATCTCAGGCGCATCGAGGAAGAACGCCGCAAGGCGGAGCGGATGTCGGAGCTGCATTTGGCGACGACTGAAGCGCTGGCGCTGGCGATCGACGCCAAGGATCAGACCACACCAAACCACATCCGGCGGGTCCAGACCTACGCCACTGGACTCGCGCGTACGCTCGGCATGTCCGAGGACGAGATCCACGCCGTCAAGACGGCCGCGCTCCTCCACGACATCGGCAAGCTGGCCGTACCCGAGCACATCCTCGCGAAGCCAGGGCCGCTCACGGCCGAAGAGTTCCAGAAGGTCCGCATCCACCCGCAGGTTGGCGCCGACATCATCGCGGCGGTGCCGTTTCCCTATCCGGTGGCGCCGCTCATCCTCAGCCACCACGAGCGCTGGGACGGACGCGGCTACCCCGCGGGCCTCAAGGAAGACGCCATTCCGCTCGGCGCGCGCATCCTCTGCATCGTCGACTATTTCGACGCGCTGACCTCGGATCGGCCGTACCACAAGGCGATCAGCGTGGAGGCCGCGCTCGCGCTCATCCGGCAGGAGTCGGGCAAGGCGCTGGACCCGCGCGTCGTTGACGCGTTCGTCGACGTACTGCCCGAGCTGCGGATCGAGGCGGAACGTATCGACGCCACGCCGAGGGTGTCGACCCACATTCAAACCGGCGAAGGCGCCCGCACGCTCGGCTCGCGTGTGGCAACCGATCGCCAGAGGGCGTCGGTGTTCGAAGACATCGCCGTCGCGCACAAGGAAATCTACGCGCTCTACCAGATCGCCCAGACGATGGGCACCAGTCTCGGCGTGTCAGACACGATGGGCCTGATCTCGGCGAAGCTGGTTGACCTCGTGCCCTATTCAGGGTGCGCGCTGTTTCTGTACTCGGACGCGACGGACATGCTCCAGTGCCGGTTCGCGACTGGCACCGACTCGGAGCTGATTCAGCAGTTGACGCTTCGCAGCGGGCAAGGGCTCACCGGCTGGGTCGCGCGGAACCGGCGTCCGCTCGTGAATGCGCGCCCGAGCGCCGACATGGAGGCGATGGGCTCGAAGGCGCCGACCGTGCTCGAGTCAGCGCTCGTCTGCCCGTTGATCTTCGGCGAGCGTTTGATTGGGACGCTCGCGGTGTACAACATCGAGCCCGGGTTCTACCGCGACGATCATCGACGGCTGCTCGATCGTGTCTGCGAGCAGGCGGCCGCGGTCATCCACAACGCGATCGTCTTCGAGCAGACGCAGGTCGACTCGCTCACGGATCCGTTGACCGGCTTGCCGAACACGCGGTCGATGTTCCAGCACCTGACGCGCGAGCTCGCGCGCGCCGATCGCCTCAAGTCGGAAGTCTCGCTCCTGGTGATGGACCTGAACGGCTTCAAGGAAATCAACGACACGCACGGCCACCACATCGGCGACCGCGCGCTTCGCGAAGTGGCACGGGTGCTGCGCGCGACGATTCGTCCGTACGATATCTGCGTGCGCTACGCCGGCGATGAGTTCATCGTCGTCCTCTCTGGCTGCGGACGCGACGAAGCCGAAAACAAGCGCGTCGAGCTGCAAACGGCCATCGACCGCGTGGTCTTCGAGCCGCGTCCTGAATTGCAGCTGCATCTCTCGATCAGCGCGGGCGCCGCCATCTTCCCGCACGACGGCGACAGTTACGAGTCGCTGCTGGGGAAAGCCGACAGCCGGATGTATCTCGATAAGAGCCTGCGTAAAGCCGATCCCGCGAGGCAACTCGGGGCCGGCACTCCCCGTCTGGACGCCGCGTCCGCGGCGTCGTAACACGGTCAGCTTTTTTTCTTCCCGTCCTTCGCCGGCTCCTCGGGGACGGAGTGATCATCCCGTAGCTGCGGCAATGCGGACCCGACCGGCGGCGCCAGCAGACCGGCCCTGGCATAGGTCATCAGCTTGTCGCGCGTGTCGGTAATGTCGAGGTTCCGCATCGTCAACTGCCCGATGCGGTCCTGCGGCGAGAAGACCGACGCCCCCTTCTCCATGGTGAGCCGCTCGGGCTTATAGGTCAGGTTCGGGCTGGTCGTGTTCAGGAGTGAGTAGTCGTTCCCGCGACGGAGCTCGAGGGTGACTTCGCCGGTCACGAGCCGAGCCACCCACCGCTGCGCCGTCTCGCGCAGCATCATCGCCTGCGAATCGAACCAGCGACCCTGATACAGCAGCCGGCCAAGCCGGCGGCCGTTGTCGCGATACTGCTCGATCGTGTCTTCGTTGTGGATGCCGGTGATCAGCCGCTCGTAGGCGATGAACAGCAGCGCCATGCCGGGCGCCTCGTAGATGCCGCGGCTCTTCGCTTCGATGATGCGATTCTCGATCTGATCGCTCATGCCGAGGCCGTGCCGCCCGCCGATGCGATTCGCCTCGAGCATCAGCTCCACCGGATCGCTGAACTCGATGCCGTTCAACGCGACGGGATGTCCCTCGTCGAAGCGGATGGTGACCTGTTCGGCCTTGATCGCGACGTCATCCTTCCAGAACGCGACGCCCATGATCGGCTCGACGATCTTGATACCCGTGTCGAGCCGCTCGAGGTCTTTCGCTTCGTGCGTGGCACCCAGGATGTTCGAGTCGGTTGAGTACGCCTTCTCGGCGCTCATCTTGTAGACGAGGCCTGCCTGGCGCATGTACTCCGACATCTCGGCGCGTCCGCCGAGCTCGTCGATGAATGTCTGGTCGAGCCACGGCTTGTAGATGCGCAGGCTCGGGTTGGCGAGCAGTCCGTAGCGATAGAACCGCTCGATGTCGTTGCCCTTGAACGTGCTCCCGTCGCCCCAGATGTTGACGTCGTCTTCCTTCATCGCGACGACGAGCATCGTGCCGGTGACCGCGCGGCCGATCGGCGTGGTGTTGAAGTAGGCCACGCCGGCGGTCGAAATGTGGAAAGCGCCGCACTGCAGCACGGCAAGGCCTTCGTGCACCAGCTGCGAGCGGCAATCGATCAACCGCGCCTTCTCGGCGCCGTACTGCAGCGCGCGGCGCGGGATGTCGTCGTAGTCGGGTTCGTCGGGCTGACCGAGGTTCGCCGTGTAGGCGTACGGAATTGCGCCTTTCGCGCGCATCCAGTGGAGCGCGGCGCTGGTGTCGAGCCCGCCGGAAAACGCAATGCCGACCCGCTCACCCGCCGGCACGCGCTGAAGAATATTTGCCATCTAATCGAACACTATAATCCGTCAGTGCCCCACGTCACGGTACCCATCGTCGACATGACCGCGGTGACGCCGCGAACCCGTCTCGTGACGCTCGACATGCACGCGCACCCGACGCCGTTTCTCCCCGGACAGGCGGTGATGGTCGGTGCGCATGGGCAGGACGTGCAGCGGCCGTACTCGATCGCGTGCTCTCCGGAGCGCGCGGAGGAGACGGGGCATCTCGAGCTCTTGATCGGGACGGAAGAGAATGGCGACCTCGGTGAACACCTGGCGGGCGCCGCGATCGGCATGCTCGT
>CAMCNL010000158.1 GCA_945876205.1 Candidatus Sulfopaludibacter sp. SbA3 | reverse complement strand
GTTTGGCGTGCAGTTCTACCAGGCCTCGCTCACCGCGAGCGACATCGACAAGCTCGTTCGCTTCGAGGTCCTCAATTACGGGGAATCCGGCCAGCCCCCGGTCCGTGGCGGAAAAAAGAAAGCGCCGTCGAAGGTGAACTGGGACCTGCTCGAACGGCGCATCGCGTCGAGCGAGAAGGCCTACCAGCGCCAGATCATCAGGCGAAAGATCGACGAACTGGTGCAGTACTACGAGCAGTGCCGCCAGGCGCGCGACCTGCCGTCGATCCCCGGTGCCGTCATCATCTCGTGTGATGAGAAGCTGAGTTTTGAACCGATCGAGGCCGGAGCCGTCGTCGGCCGCCTCAAGGTGCCCGAGCGCGAAGGCATCCTCCGCGCGATCGATGGTCAGCACCGGCTGCTCGCGCTCCATGCGGACATCGAGAACATGGACAACGATTTCTCGGTGCCGGCGATCATCTTCGACCGTCTGCCCGAAGATCACGTCGTGCAGATGTTCGTCACCATCAACGCCAAGCACACGCGCCTGAACGCGTCGCATCTGGTCAGCCTCTCTGGGCGCCAGCTGTATCGCGATGAAGCGCTGGCCGCGGCCCACGACGTCGTGCGTGCGCTCAACGATCGAGAAGACTCGCCGCTGCACGGGGAAATCAAGCTCCTCGGCGTCGGTCGAGGCCGCGTGGCACAAGCGCCTCTCGCGCAGGAGCTGAAGAAGCTCTTCGCGAGCGATGCGTTTGGCGGTCCGAAGAAGACGGCCGACTTTCTCGACGACTCGAAGCGGTTCTATGTGAACTACTTCAAGCAGATCTCGGTCGTCTTTGGCGCCGCGTGGAACGGCCGCAAGTACAGCATCAAGTCGGCTACCGCCCTCCGCGCTTTTGTGCGCGTGGCGCCCGACGTGGTGCGGCGTCTCGATCAGGAGCATGCGGACCGGAGTGACTTCCGCGCGATCGGGCGGGTGATTGCGCCGTGGGGACGCCGGATCGGCGACTTGCGGTTTGAAACCGAGGGCGCGTGGAAGCGCAGCGGCACGACCGTCGAGTCGCTGGCTCGTGAGTTGAAACTGGCGCTGGAGTATCCGGAAGGCGCTGGGGTCTAGCCGTACAAAAAATCAGGACGGGCGCCTTACGGCGCCTGTCCTGAGACTGCCGGCCTGGCTCCCCCCAGCACTTACGGCTCCACGCCGTAAGCCACAGACCGACGCACTCTCCCAAGGCAACGGGTGTGCCGCGCAAATTCCTCAATAAAAACGCTATCTCAGACCCGAGCGGCTTTCAGGAATGAAGCAGAAATTACAAGGCTGTTCATGGACCCACCCCAGCCATGCGAGTTGACCTGAACGCCGACGTCGGAGAGTCGTTTGGGGCGTGGTCGCTGGGACAGGACCCCGCCCTGATGAGCTCGATCACGTCCGCCAACGTCGCCTGTGGCTTTCACGCCGGTGACCCCGGGATCATGCGCGCCACGGTCGCCCTGGCCACTGCACACGGCGTGGCTGTCGGCGCCCACCCCGGATTTCCTGACCTGGTGGGCTTTGGACGCCGTGAGCTGCAGGTCGCTCCGCGCGACGTGGAGGACTTCGTCGTCTACCAGGTGGGAGCGCTCGCCGGGATCGCTGCCGCGCAAGGTGTGCGCCTCCAGCACGTCAAGCCGCACGGCGCCCTCTTCAACATGGCCGTTCGCGACGCGGCGCTCGCCGACGCGGTCGCGCGAGCCGTGGCGATGATCGATACGTCGATGATCCTGTTCGGCCTTCCTGGCTCAGAGCTGGTGGCGGCGGGGACGCGGGCGGGGTTGCGCACCGCGTGCGAGGTGTTCGCTGACCGCGCCTATCGCTCGGACGGTTCGCTTCTTCCGCGAACCGAAGCAGGCGCGGTCATGCACGACGCCGACGCCGTCGAGCGGCGCGTGATTGCGATGGTGCGCGATCAGGCGGTCACGGCGATCGATGGGACGCGGGTGCCGCTGACGATCGACACGATCTGCGTCCACGGCGACACGCCAGGAGCGGCGGCGCTTGCCGCCCGCGTCCGCGCCGCGCTCGAATCAGCCGGTGTCAGTGTCAAGGCGTTGAACGCGCGGTGAGATCCTCTGCGACGAGCAATCGCCGCAATACCTTCCCGACCATCGTCTTGGGAAGATCCTTCCTGAACTCCACCTTCGCGGGCACCTTGTACGGCGCCAGCTTTTCGCGGCAGTAGGTGCGGAGCTCGGCTTCAGTCGCCGATTCCCCGGCCTTCAGCACGACCCACGCTTTCGGCACCTCGCCTTTGGCCGCGTCGGGAATGCCGGCGACGCTGACTTCCATGACCGCAGGGTGCGTCGACAGCACCTCTTCGATCTCTCGCGGCCACACCTGGAAGCCGCTGGTCTTCATCATGTCCTTCTTGCGATCCACGAGGAAGATGTAGCCGTCCTCGTCCATGTAGGCGAGGTCGCCGGTGTGAATCCACGCCTCTCCATCGCCGTGGCGGCGCAGTGTGTCCGCGGTCTCGGATGCGTTCTGCCAGTACTCGGACATGTGCTGCGGCGCGCGCATGATCAACTCGCCGACGCTGCCGGCATCCACGTCCCGATCGCCGTGCTCGGCCTCGACGATGCGCAGGTCGACGTCGGGGAGAGGAAGACCGATCGACCCGAGCTTGTTCGTCCCCTGCACCGGGTTCACGCAGCACGCCATCATGCCTTCGGTGAGCGAGTAGCCTTCGATGATCCGCGATCCGGTCTTCGCTTCGAACTGGCGCTTCGTCTCGGCCATCAATGCGGCGGCGCCGGAGAAACACAACCTGATGGAGCTGAGGTCGACCTTCCCGGCGCGCACATCGGGATGGTTGAGGATCGCGTTGTAGAGCGTTGGAATGCCGTTGAAGAACGCCGGCCTGACCTGCTTGATCGTCTTGAGCAGGTCGTCGATATCGCGTGGATTCGGCACGATTGACAACGGGTTGGGCGAGACGAACGCGAGCGGCTGCACGCCGACGTTCGCGTATACGTGAAACAGCGGCAGCGGCAGCATGATGACGTCGATCCATGGCTTCTTCGCTGACTTCGTCCACTCGAACAACTGAAGCCCGGCGGCGATGTAGTCGCGGTGAAGGCCGACCACGCCTTTCGGTGTGCCGGTGGTCCCGCCGCTCGAGAGGATCACGGCTCGATCGGACGGCCGGACGGTCACAGACGGACGCGGTGACGAGCGGTGCTCGCGCAGGACGTCCTGGAACCAGCGATCGCCCGCGGCGATCGAGATGCGGTGGCCGTCCTTCTTCTCCTTGAACAGCGTGAAGAGAATTCGCAGCGCGGCGGGCAGGTATTCCTTGATCGAGGTGGCGATCACCTCGCGGACCTGGGTGCGCGACTGGATGTTCTTGATGCGCTGGTAGAACGGCGTCAGCGCGACGACGATCGTCGCGCCAGTGGCGGTGAGCGCGCCCTCCAGCTCCCGCTCCGTGTAAGTAGGGTTCAGCGGGACGACCACGCCCCCGGCTTTCCACGCGCCGAACTCCGCGACAAAGAACTGCGGACAGTTGGGGAGCACCAGTGCGACGCGGTCGCCGGGCCGGACCCCGAGTGCGGCCAGCGCCGCGGCAAAGGCACTGCTGTGCGAGTCGAGATCCGTGTACGAGACGGTCGCCCCCTTGAAGAGCAGCGCGGGCTTGGCGCCATGATCGCGCCCGAGGTCCGTCAGGTAGTCAACGAGGGTCTTGTCGGGATACGTGAGGTGTGGCGGAACATCGGAATCGTAATGAGCCAGCCAGGGTCGCGTCGCCATGGACGCTCATTCTACGAGAGGAGCGTCAGAAGCAGCGCTTTCTCGGTATGGAGCCGATTCTCGGCCTGGTCGAAGACGACCGACGCCGGCGACTCGAAGACCTCGGCGGTGACTTCCTCTTCGCGGTGCGCCGGAAGGCAGTGCATGAAGAGCGCGGAGCCTGGCGCGGCGGCCATCAGGGCGCGATTGACCTGGTAATCGGCGAATACGAGCTTCCGGGCGGCGGCTTCCTTCTCCTCACCCATCGAGGCCCAGACGTCGGTGTAGACGGCATCCGCGCCCGCCACGGCTTCCCTCGGATCGCGGAACAGCCGCACCAGGGCGCCGTCTCGTGCCGATCGCATCGCCTCCTCGACGACGTGCGCGGGAAGCTCGTAGCCGGCCGGGGATGCGACGTGCAACGACATCCCGAGCATGGGCGCTGCGTGGGCGAGCGATGTCGCGGTGTTGTTGCCATCGCCGACGTAGGCGAGCGTGCGGCCGCGAAGACTGCCGAGCCGCTCGCGCAGCGTGAGCATGTCGGCGAGCGCCTGGCATGGATGCTCGTCATCGGTCAGCGCGTTGATGACGTGCAGGTTGGGCGCCGCCGACGCAATCATCATCACCTTGGCCTGGGCGTAGGTGCGGACGACGATCGCGTCGATCCAGCGCTCGAGATTGCGCGCGACATCCTGCAGCGGCTCGCGAATGCCTTCGGCAAACTGCGCGGGCACATCCAGCGTGTCGCCGCCAAGCTCGCGCGTCGCGATTTCGAAGGTCGAACGCGTCCGCAGCGACGGCTTCTCGAAGAGCATCGCCACGTGCCGCCCGGCGAGCGCGTCGGCGGTCGGCGCCCGGCGCCGAAGCCTGCGATCGGCCTTCAGCCCGGCGGAGAGGTCGAGCAGGCGCGCGAGCTCCGCGGGCGACAGATCCCGGACAGAGATGAAGTCTTTCACCGAACGCTCAAGTTCGGTATTCGCCATTGATCTTCACGTATTCCGCGCTGAGGTCGCAGCCCCAGATGGTCGCTTCGGCGCGTCCGCCGCCGAGGTTGACGTCGATCTGCACGGTGGCCTTCTTCAGCTGTTCCGCCGCTTCCGGCGCGGCCTCGTCATGCGGCAGGCCGTTCTCGAAGAGCAGCACGCCGCCGACACGCACCGTCGCCTGATCGACGTCGAACATCACGCCCGCCCGTCCGGCCGCGGCGAGGATTCGTCCCCAGTTCGGATCGGCGCCGTGCACCGCCGTCTTGACGAGCGGTGAATTCGCGATCGTCCGCGCCACCTGCCTCGCATCCTCGACGCTGCGCGCGTCGCGCACGGTCACGGCGATCAGCTTGGTCGCACCCTCGCCGCCGCGCACGATTCCGAGTGCCAGCTCGCGCGACACCGCGAGGAATCCATCGAGCAATGCGGGGTAGAGCTCCTCGTCGATGACGACGCCGCTGGCGCCCGATGCCAATGCGAAGAGCGAGTCATTGGTCGAGCATTCACCGTCGACCGTGATGGCGTTGAACGTGTCGCGCGCGGATTCGGTCAGCGCGCGCTTCAGGAGCGGCGGCGCCACCTGTGCGTCGGTCGTGAGAAACCCGAGCATGGTGGCCATGTTGGGCTCGATCATGCCCGAGCCCTTCGCCGTGCCGCCGATCACGAACGACCCTCGCGCCGTGTTGACCGTGACCGCGTGTTCCTTCGGAAACGGGTCGGTCGTCATGATGGCGCGGGCGGCGTCTGCGCCTTTTCCGCGGGCGAGTGAGGTGGCCGCGCTCCGGATGCCGGGCACGACCTTGTCCATGTTCAAGCCGACGCCGATGACGCCGGTTGAGGCGACGAGCACGGCGTCCGAGGCACAGCCAAGCGGTCCGGCCGTTTCAGCCGCCATCCGTTCTGCGTTCGCCAGGCCGTCCTTGCCGGTGCAGGCGTTGGCGCAGCCGCTGTTGACGACGATCGCGCGCGCCAGGCCGTGGGTCCGGTCGAGATGGTCCCGTGAGACGAGGACTGGCGCGGCCTTGGCCAGGTTGGTGGTGAAGAGCGCGGCCGCAGACGACAGCGCATCCGCCGCGATCACCACGAGATCGAGCGCCGCCGCGACTTTCTTGATACCGCAGTGCAGCGCGCTCGAGGTGAAGCCAAGCGGCGCCGTGACGCCGCCGGCCGCTGCCACGATGCCGAATTCCCGCGCCGACGTCGCGTCAGCCATGGAGCGCCGCCAGGGGAACGCACGCCTGCCGGGCGCGGCCGACGCTGCGCACGACGGCATACTGCCCGCAGTGCCGGAAGTGCACGCACGAATGGCAATCGGTGACGATCTTCTCTGACAGCCAGACGTGGGGAACGATCGAGAAGCCCAGGTGCACGAAGAAGCCGGGCGCATGCGTGAACGCGCACAACTTGTCGAAGCCCGCCATCATGGCCCGCCGCGCGAGCTCTTCGATGATCAGGTGACCGAGGCCGAGGCTTCGTGCTTCGCGGCTCACGACGAACGAGCGCACTTCGCTCACGCCGCGGCTGAGCGGCGCCAGTTCGGCGCAGGCGATGACCTGGTCGTTCTGGACGGCCACCACGAAGCGATGGGCGTGGATGGCGATCTCCGACAGCTCTCGCGGCAGCAAGTGGCCTTCGGCCAGGTGCTCGAGGATGAGCCCGTGGATCGCATCGGCTTCCGGCGGCGAGGCGGTGCGCAGCGCGATCGGTTCGGTGGCGGACACGACGCGGGTCAGGACGGGCACCGTCCGTCGAAGGGTTGCCGGCTGCACCCGGGCGGCAGTGGCGCTCACGCGTGCACCGCCTGCGGCATCGAGGCTGACACTGCTCCGAGCACCTCTCCGAGGATGTCGACGGCGCGATCGATTTCGGCCGCGGAAATAGTCAGAGGAGGAAGCATGCGGACCACCTTTTCATCAGTACGGTTCACAAGCAGGCCACGCGATCTGGCCTCGTCCACGATCGGCATTGCGTCGGATGCCATCTGCAGCGCGCGCATCAGGCCGACGCCCCGCACTTCGACGATCGCCGGATGCTGCAGCGCGAGCGCGCGCAGCCGCCGCTCGAAGTGATCGCCGACGGTCTTGACGTGATCGAGCAGCCCTTTGTCGATGAGCTGTTCGAGGAAAAAGATCGCGGACCGGCAGGCCAGCAGGTTGCCGCCGTAGGTGGTGCCGTGGTCGCCGGGAGAAATCGTCGAGATGACGCGCTCTGACACCAGCGCCGCGCCGACCGGCACGCCCGACCCGAGCGCCTTGCCGACCGACACCAGATCGGGACGAAGGCCAAGCACCGGCGCGTAGAACGGGTGGCCGGTCCGCCCCAGGCCGCTCTGTACTTCATCGGCGATCAACAGCGTGCCCGTCCGGCTGCAGACATCGTTGATCGCCTGCGCGAATGCGGGAGACATCGGGCGGATGCCGCCTTCGCCCTGGATCGGCTCGGCGATGATCGCCGCCGTCCGCTCGTTGACTGCCGCCGCCAGCGTCTCCGGCTTCTGCGGATCGACGAAGGTGACCGGTCCGATCAGCGTCCCGAACGGGTCGCGGTAGTGAGGATCACTGGTCACCGAGAGGGCGCCCATCGTGCGGCCCGCGAACGCACCTTCGACGGCGACAAACGACTGGCGCTCCGGGGATCCCTGGGTGTACCAGTAGCGGCGTGAGAACTTGAGGCACGCCTCGACGGCTTCGGTGCCGCTGTTGCAGAAGAACGCGCGCGCCAGCCCCGAAAGCTGCGTCAGGCGCGCCGCGGCTTCTGCCTGGAACGGGTGGTAATAGAGGTTCGAGACGTGCAACAGGGTCGACGCCTGATCGGCGATGACCGCGGCAAGTCCTGGATGCGCGTGGCCGAGCGAGGTCACGCCGATCCCGGAGATGAGGTCGAGGTATTCGCGGCCCTCGCCGTCGTAGAGGAACGATCCCTGGCCTCGCACGAAGACCACCGGCTGACGCCGGTAGGTCTGCAGCACGTGCTGCGATTCGCGCGCCTTGATGTCGTCGAGTGTCACCTTCATCGCACCACCTGCGTGCAGCCGGCGAGCGGCGCCCGTGCGCCGGCCAGCGTGTCGAGTCGTACTTCCCGTCCGTTCGCAATCAGCACGTCGCCGACGCCGCGGCGAAGCGCCGCGCGGCATGCCTCGAGCTTGGCGATCATGCCCTTGTTGGCCGTTCCCGCCTTGATCAATCGAGCGGCGCCTCGTGCGCTCAACTGCTCGATGGTCTGGCCGTCGTCGTCGAGCACGCCCGACGTGCCGCCCGCAATCACCAGCCGCCTGGCGCCGACTGCAGCCGCGATGTGCGACGCCAGCGTGTCGGCGTTCACGTTCAGCAACTGACCGCTCCTGGTCGAGCCGATGCACGCAATCACCGGGATGTAGCCCCGTGCAAGGAGGTCGTTCACCAGCTGCGGCGCGCCGTTATTCACCGGCGACCCGACAAGTCCCAGATCCACTTTCGGTCCGGCCACGCTGGCGATTGGTGCCGCCCGACGCAGCGTCACGACCGACGCATCGGCGCCCGTCAGCCCGACCGGCCGCGCACCCGCGCCGCGGATCGCGGCTACCAGGCGCGTGTTGATCGCCCCAGCCAGCACCGCGACGACCACGTCGAGCGTGCGCTCGTCGGTCACGCGCAGGCCGTCCACCTGGTGCTTGGGGATTCCGGCGGTCGCGAGCGCGGCGTCGATCTCGCGTCCGCCGCCGTGGACGACGACGAGTGCCGACGTGCGCGCGAGAACAGCGATCGCTTTCGCGATGCGCTGCAGATCCGCCGGCTGCTCGAGGAGCTCGCCGCCCAGCTTGAGGACGAGACGTGGCTTCACAGCAAGCCCGTGCGCTCGTCGAGGCCGAGCACGAGGTTCAGATTCTGCACGCCCTGTCCCGCGGCGCCCTTGAGCAGGTTGTCGAGCACCGACACGAGCACCAGCCGCCCGGTCGGTTCGTCGACCTTCCACCCGATGTCGCAGAAGTTCGTGTAGGCGACGTGCTTGATTTCTGGCAACGCGGCGCCGGTCAGGCGGACGAACGGCGCCGACATGTAGGCGCCCTCGAGCGCTTTGGCCACCTGCGGCTCGGTCGTGCCGCGCGGCATCGTGACGTAAATCGTTTCGAGGATTCCGCGGTCGAGCGGCACCAGGTGCGGCACGAACGTGACCGGGCGCTCGAGCTCCTGCTCGATCTCCGCGGTGTGGCGGTGCGAGAAGATCCCGTACGCCGCGACGCTGCCGTGGTTCTCGGAGAAATGCGTCCGCTCGCTCGGCGTCTTGCCGGCGCCGGACACGCCGGACTTGGCGTCGACGACGACCGAGCCTTCGAGCAGGCCGGCATCCGCCAGCGGCAGCAGCGCCAGGAGCGCCGCCGTCGGGTAGCAACCGGGACACGACACGAGCCTGGCGTCGCGAATGGCGTCGGCGTCACGTTCGGGCAAGCCGTAGACGACCCCGGCGGGGAGCGTCGTGGTCGCCGGGTACCAACGTTGACGGTTGGCCTCGTTGCGAATGCGGAACGCACCCGACAGGTCGATGACGCGGACGCCGCGCTGCAGCAGGGCGGTGCCGATCTCGGCCGACGCGGCCTCCGGCAGCGCCAGGAATACGACGTCGGCGTCGGTCGCAAGCTTGTCGAGGCTGAGCGGGATCACCTCGCCGTCCCAGATCCGCGCGAGCGCGGGCATCGGCCGCGGCGCACTGGTGGCGCCGGACGACATCGCCGCCGTCAGTGTCACGGCCGGATGCCGGGCGAGCAGGCGCACGAGCTCCTGCCCGGCGTAGCCGGTGGCGCCGGCGATGGCGACGCGGGTGCGGGCCGCCGGAGCGGCGGGAGTCTGGTCGACGGGGCGAGGGGCTGCTATGGCCATTCTGTGGGTGTCAGGTACAAAGAATATTTATACAATCGTATGCATAAACAGTCAAGGGTTGTTGTATCCTAGGTGGCTGGGTCGCTCTCGCGCGGGCTTCAGCCC
>CAMCNL010000157.1 GCA_945876205.1 Candidatus Sulfopaludibacter sp. SbA3 | reverse complement strand
CCCGAGCGAAGTCGAGGGGGCCCCCTCGCGCTCGCGCGCCTTGATCTGTTCCCACCGCTCGAGCACCACGGTTGACGAGATCCCCTCGTCGCCCTCCTCACGCGCGAAGACGTGCGGATGCCGGCGAATCAGCTTGTCGCAGATGCCGTCGATGGCGTCGGCCATGGAGAAGTGGCCCGCCTCTTCGCTCATCTGCGCCAGGAACACCGCCTCGAACAGGTAATCGCCCAGCTCCTCGCGGAGGTTCTCGGGCGTGCCGCTCTCGATCGCTTCGAGCACCTCGTAGGTTTCCTCGAGGACGAACGGTCTGAGCGAGGCGAGGGTCTGCTCGCGGTCCCACGGGCACCCACCGGGCGCGCGCAGCGTCCGCATGATCTCAATGAGCCGGTCGAACCGGCTGCCGGCGGTCTCGGGCATGTCGCCATGCTACCATTCGACTTTTGGACCATATGGCAGACGAATCACAGACGGAAAAGCAGTCACCGGCCATCAACTTCATCGCCTTCGTGCTGTCGCTCGCGCACACGACAGCCGTGCACCTGGGCGATACCGAAGATCCGGTCAGCGGCCACAAGATGGAGCCGCACCTCCCGGCCGCGCAGCAGATGATCGACATCCTGTCGCTGCTCGAGGAAAAGACCCGCGGAAACCTCACAGCCGAGGAGCGGCAGTTGCTCGAGCAGCTCCTCTACGAGCTGCGAGTGCGCTTTGTCGAGGTCAGCAAGGCAGGCGCCCCAGCCGCGTCGCAGTCGCGCATCATCATCCCTTGACCCTTCGACAAGCTCAGGGTCACCCCGAGCGAGTCGAGGGGTGAGCGTTTCAGCGCGGATCATTTTTCTCGGCACCGGCACGTCGCACGGTGTTCCGATGATCGGCTGTTCATGCGCCGTGTGCCGCTCCACGGATCCTCGCGACTCACGACTTCGCCCTTCGATCTTCGTCGACGTTCCCGACCGCGCGAAGATTCTCGTGGATACGGGCACCGACCTCCGGCAGCAGGCGCTGAGGCACGGCATCACCCACGTCGACGCCATCCTCTACACCCACGCGCATGCGGATCACGTGATGGGGCTCGACGAAGTGCGCCGCTTCAACGTCGCCGACCACGGTCCCATCCCGTGCTACGCGAGCGCGCGCACCTGGGAGAGCCTGCGCGGCTCGTTCTCGTACGTCTTCGATCCCAAGCCGCGCAAAGAGGGCGGCGGCGTCCCCAGGCTCCAGCCCAACACCATCGACGGTCCGTTCTCGGTCGGCGGCGTACGGGTGGTGCCGGTGCCGCTCTGGCACGGGAGCCTGCCGATTCTGGGCTTCCGCTTCGGCAGCTTCGCCTACCTCACCGACTGCAACCGCCTGGACGAGGAGGCGTGGGCGCTGGTGGAGGGGGTCGATACGCTGGTGATCGATGCATTGCGCGACCGTCCCCACACCACGCACTTCAGCATCGCCGAAGCGCTCGACGCGACCGCGCGCATCGCGCCGCGCCGCACGTTCTTCACGCACATGTGCCACGATCTCGGGTACGTGGACACCAACGCGCGCCTGCCCGCCGGCGTGGAACTCGCTTACGATGGCCTGGTGCTCGACGCCGAGGTCGACGCCTCGTAGCCGGCATGGAAGTCCTTCATTTTCCCGACGACGCGCGGCCGCCGTGGCTGGTGCATCCCGTCCTGGCCCTCGGCAACTTCGACGGCCTTCACCGCGGACATCTCAAGATCATCGAACGCGTCAGGCGCGGCGCGGCCGAGCATGGCGGCATTCCGATGGCCATGACCTTCGATCCGCATCCGCCTCGCGTCGTCAGGCCCGACAAGGCGCCACCGCTCCTGATGACCAAGGCACAGCGGCTCGAGGCGCTCGATCGCGCCGGCATTCGCGCGGTGGCCGTCGTCCGCTTCACTCACGAGCTGTCGAAGTGGGATCCGGAAATGTTCGTGCGCGCCGTGCTGGTCGACTGGCTGCGCGTGTCGGAAGTGTGGGTGGGCGCCAATTTTCTCTTCGGGCATGACCGCGCCGGCAATTTCACCTCGCTCAAGACGCTGGGGCAGCGCTTCGGATTTCGCGCGGAGAAGATCGATCCGGTGCGTTATAAGGAATTCGTGGTGAGCAGCACCCGCATCCGTCGTCTCATCACCGAAGCGCGCATGGACGAGGCCGCGGCGCTGCTTGGCCATTCCTACTTCCTGGATGGCCGCGTGGTCGAAGGCCAGAGGAGAGGCCGCGAGCTTGGCTTTCCGACGGCGAACCTCGAGACGGCCAACGAGCTGATCCCCCCGCATGGCGTCTACGCGACGACGCTCGAAGTCGACGGGATCGTGCACGCCGCCATGACGAACATCGGCGTGCGGCCGACCTTTGCCGACGGGACAGCGGCTACGATCGAGACTCACGTGCTCGGGTTCGATGGCGACTTGTACGGACGCACGGTGCGCCTCGCATTCGTGCAGCGTCTCCGCGACGAGCGGCGGTTCGACGACCTGGACGCGTTGAAGACGCAGATCGAAGCCGACAAGCGGCGGGCGGAGAGATTGTTTACCCGGTTGTCGGTGTGATGGCGACCTTCGACTTGAGCCTGACGCTGCCGGCCGATCGACGGTTCGAGCCGATGCTGCGCGACCTGGCAGCGCATGGCGCGAAGCACGCCGGCCACAGCGAGGCCGACGCCGACGCATTTGGACGCAAAGTGGAGCAGGCCGCGCGCGAATCGTTCGCCGGCTCGTCGTCAACGGCAACCATTCCGGTCACGGTGCGTTGCGCCGATGGACCCGTGGAAGTGACTATCGGATCATGCTCCGTCTCTACAACACGCTGACCCGCCGCGAGGAACCGTTTGAGCCGCAGCGCGACAACACCGTGCGCATGTACGCCTGCGGACCCACGGTCTACGCCCGCGCGCACATCGGTAACTTCAGGACGTTTGTCTGCCTCGACGTGCTGCGCCGGACGATGAAGTATCTGTGCGGCCACGCGGTCCACGAGGCGGTCAATTACACCGACGTGGACGACAAGACGATTGCCGGGTCGCAGGCGGCCGGACTGCCGCTGCGCGATTACACCGACAAGTGGATCGTCGCCTACCGTGAGGATTCGGACACGCTCGGCATCGAGACGCCGGAAGAGACGCCGCGCGCGACCGACGAGGCCAACCTGCGCGCGATGAGCGACATGATCCTCGCGCTCGAGAAGAACGGCCACACCTACCGGCGCGACGGATCCATCTACTTCAAGATTTCGACGATGCCGCAGTATGGGAAGCTGGCGCATCTCGACGTGGCGGGGATGAAAGACGGTGCGCGCGTCGACGTGGACGAGTACACCAAGGACGATCCGCGCGACTTCGTGCTGTGGAAGGCGACCAAGCCCGGCGAGCCGACGTGGGACTTCGGTGCGGGTCCGGGCCGGCCCGGGTGGCACATCGAGTGCTCGGCGATGGCGCTGCGGCTGCTTGGCGAGCCGCCGATCGACATCCATGCGGGCGGCATCGACCTGATCTTTCCGCATCACGAGAACGAGATCGCGCAGAGCGAAGGCGCGACCAACCACGAGTTCGCGCGCTTCTGGGTGCACGTCGAGCATCTCTTCGTCGAGAACGAAAAGATGTCGAAGTCGCTCGGCAACGTCTACACGCTGGCGGAGATCAGGGAGCGCGGGCACCGGCCGTCGGCGCTGCGCTACCTGCTGCTCTCGTCGCATTACCGGAAGCAGCTCAACTTCACCTGGACCGGGATGGACCAGGCGGAGGAGGCGATCCGGAGGATGGTGGATTTCCTCGCGCGGCTCGAGGATGTCCCGCCTTCGCCTGAGGGCTTCGGCGCGGCAGGCATTGGAGACGGCAGTCATCCTCATGTAGCCAAGTCGATCGCCACGGCGCGCGCCGCATTCAAGGACGCGCTCGAGCACGACTTGAATACTGCGGCCGCGCTGGCGGCGGTGTTCGAACTGGTCCGGGATGTGAATGCTGCGATTGATGCAAAGGCGATCTCCAAGGCCGAGTCGCAGGACGTCCAGAAGGCGCTCGAGGATTTCGACCGGGTGCTGGGCGTGATCAGCCTGCGGAGAGCCGAGGATGCGGAGCCTCCCGTGGCCGTCGAAGAGATCGAGAAGCTGATCGAAGACCGCAAGGCCGCGCGACATCGTCGTGATTTTGCCGCCGCCGATCGGATCCGCAGCGAGCTGGCGGAGCGAGGGATCCTGTTGGAGGACAACCCGGGTGGAACCCGGTGGAAGAAGAAATAGACGTGATCAAGACGCCGCTCCCGGGGCCGAAGGCGAAGGCGATTATCGATCGCGACGCGAAGGTGGTGTCGCCCTCCTACACGCGTGACTACCCGCTCGTCATCGCCCGCGGCGACGGCGCCGTGGTCGAGGATGTCGACGGCAACATCTTCCTCGACTGCACCGCGGGCATCGCGGTCACCTCGACCGGGCACTCCCACCCGGACGTCGTCAAGGCGATCGTCGAGCAGGCAGGGAAGTTCCTGCACATGTCGGGCACCGACTTCTACTACGAGGTGCAGGTGCGCCTGGGAGAGGCGCTGTCGGCAATCGCGCCGATGACCGGGCCGCACCGGTCGTTTTTCGGCAACTCGGGCACCGAGGCGGTGGAAGCGGCGCTCAAGCTGGCGAAGTACCACACCAAGCGCCACGGCATCATTGCCTTCTTCGGCGCGTTTCACGGCCGGTCGATGGGGTCGCTTTCGCTGACCGCGAGCAAGATCACGCAGCGCAAGGGATTCGCGCCGTTCGTGCCAGGGACGTATCACGCGCCGTATCCCGACATGTATCGGTCGGGTCTGTCCGCGGACGAGTGCGCGGCCAGGTCGATCGACTTCATCGAGCAGCAGTTGTTCGTGCACCTCGTGCCGCCGGACGAAGTGGCGGCGATCGTGGTGGAGCCGATCCAGGGCGAGGGCGGATACCTGGTGCCGCCGCATGCGTTCCTGCAGCGTCTCCGCGAGCTCGCCAGCAAACACGGCATCGTCCTTGTCGCCGACGAGGTGCAGTCGGGGATGGGGCGCACCGGCAAGATGTTCGCGATCGAGCACGCGGGCGTCGAGCCCGACGTGGTGACGATCGCGAAGGGGATTGCGTCCGGATTGCCGCTCGGCATCGCGACCGCGCGCTCGGAGTTCATGGACTGGCCGCCCGGCGCGCACGCGAGCACGTTTGGCGGCAATCCCGTGGCGTGTGCCGCGGCGCTGGCCACCATCACGCTGCTACGCGACAGCTTGATCAAGAACGCGGACGTCGTCGGCGCGCACTTCATGGCGGGCGCGAAGGCGCTGATGGAGAAGCACCCGATCATCGGTGACGTGCGCGGCCGCGGCCTGATGATCGGCATCGAGCTGGTGCGCGACCGGACGACGAAGGAACGCGCGACCAGCGAGCGAGACGCGCTGGTGAAGGAGTGCTTCAAGCGAGGCCTGCTCGTCCTCGGCGCCGGCCGCAACGCGATCCGGATCTCGCCACCGTTGGTGCTGAGCACGCAGCAAGCCGACGAAGCGCTGACCCTGCTGGATCAGGCCATGACCGCGATCGGGAAATGACCCGCCGGAGCCACGAAGACACGAAGTATCTGGCCACGAAGCACACGAAGGTCACGAAGTAGGGCCACGAAGGACACGAAGGTATCAGGCCACGAAGGCCACGAAGATCACGAAGGAATCTGGCCACGAAGATCACGAAGGTCACGAAGTCAGGGCAACACGAAAGCCTCGATAGGTCTGGCCAAAAGGGTTGGTGCTTCGTGATCTTCGTGGCCTTCGTGGCTACCCGTTTCGTGTCCTTCGTGGCTGAGAGTGTCGTGAACTTCGTGGCTTCCGGTCGTACGTAGTGTCCGGCTTCAGCCGGACCGGGATATGCGATCGCCGTGGGGCATGGGAAGCGATGGCCGGCAATCCTTAGGGAAAATGGGCGAGGATCTCGCCTGCGAGGAGTTGCGGCGGCGCGGGTACGCAATTCTTGAACGCCGCTACCGGACCAGGTTCGGCGAAATTGACATCATCGCGCGGGAGGCTGGCGAGGTCGTCTTCATCGAGGTGAAGGCGCGCGCGGGCAACGAATTTGGCGGGGCCGCGGCGGCGGTGACCGCTTTGAAGCAGCACCGAATCGGGCAAATGGCCACAGACTTCCTGGCGCGCCGGCATCTTCTCGATCAACCCTGCCGTTTTGACGTCGTCACCGTTGATTTCGTGGATGGCCGGCCTCGCATTGAGGTGTACACTCACGCGTTCACGCTTTCGTAGGCCGGGTTCGCGAAACGCACCCGGCGCCAAATAGATGTCCGAGTTAAGAAAAGATCCCGTCACCGGCCGCTGGGTCATCATCTCCACCGAGCGTCGTAAGCGTCCCACCGATTTCCTCCTCGAGCCGGTTCACATCAGGCCCGATCCGTCGTGTCCCTTCTGCGAGGGGCACGAGCAGATGACGCCGTGCGAGCTGCTGGCGCATCGTAAGAATGGCACCGCGCCCAATTCGCCAGGCTGGTCGCTGCGGGTCATCCCGAACCAGTATCCGGTGCTGCGCGTCGAGGGCACGCTCGACCGGCAGGCCGAGGGGCTGTTCGACAAGATGAACGGCATCGGCGCGCACGAAGTGGTCATCGAGTCGCCGCGGCATACCGACACGCTGGCGGATGTCGGCGACGTCGCGGTGGAAGACGTGCTGTGGGCGTGCCGCGAGCGCATCCAGGACCTGAAACAGGATCGGCGCTTCCGCTTCGTCATCATCTTCAAGAACCACGGGTCGGCGGCGGGGGCGTCGCTGGCGCACTCGTGCTCGCAGCTGATCGCGCTGCCGATCGTCCCGCGCGAGGTGCGGGACGAGGTGGACGGCGCGCGGCTGCACTACCAGTCGAAGGAGCGCTGCGTCTTCTGCGACATCCTGCGCCAGGAGACCACCGACGGGAAGCGGCTGATTGCCGAGAACGGCGACATGGTGGCGGTGGCGCCGTATGCGCCGCGGTTTCCGTTCGAGACCTGGATCCTGCCGCGGCGGCACCAGTCGCTGTTCGAGGATGCGCCGCGCCATGAATACGCGTCGCTGGCCAGGCTCCTGGGCGACATCCTGCGGCGGATGAACAAGGCGCTCGACTTTCCGCCCTACAATCTACTGATCCACAGCGCGCCGTTCTCGGAGCAGGTGGGGGAGTATTACCACTGGCACGTGGAGATCATCCCGAAGCTCACGAAGGTCGCCGGCTTCGAGTGGGCGACCGGCTTTTACCTCAACCCCACGTCGCCCGAGGAGGCCGCCGAGGTTCTCCGCAACGTCAAGATGTGAACCACGAAGGCCACGAAGATCACGAAGATTCCAGTACCAATTGGGTTTCGTGTTCTTCGTGCCCTTCGTGGTTCGGTCGTAGAGGCGGACCCTCAGGTCCGCCTCATGGGTTGCCTCGCAAAAACCGCTGTGGTACGCTGTATTTTCCTCAGGCGCGGGAATAACTCAGTGGTAGAGTGCGACCTTGCCAAGGTCGAAGTCGCGGGTTCGAATCCCGTTTCCCGCTCCAACCTTCGCTCCTTGCGGAGCTTCGGTCGGCAAGCCAGCGAAGGTTGTCCGCCGTAGCGCGAAGGCGGACCTTCAGCATCATCCGCACAGTCCAGCCGGCGCCGTCGCCAAGTGGTAAGGCAGAGGTCTGCAAAACCTCGATCCCCGGTTCAAATCCGGGCGGCGCCTCCAACTTTCATTAGGAATCCTTGGGGTCACCGCCCGGAAGATCCCTCGCAGTCGGCAAATTTTCCCTATCCTTTCCCTGAGGAGCTTGGGGCTGGCGGATACGGGTCTTTGCCCCGCTTGTCGGGGGGCACGTCTTCAATCTTGAACAGCCGGTCATTTGGGTAATCTCGGGCGCCGATCTCCCGCAACAGCAACTCCGCCTTCCGGTTGCCCGTCTCCGCGTCCTCGGCGACGTCAAAGATCGCGTCGGTGAGGTGACGCAGTTGAAGCTCCATGCTGCGTCCGATGAATTCGCGAACGTCATCGTAGTCATCCTTTTGCGCAGGCGGGTTCGCGGTTCTCTGAAACACCTGTAGCTGCTCTTGGAAGCGTAGATGCAATGCGTTGCGGACTTCCATCCAGCCAACCAAGCACCGAAACCGAAGATCAGCGTTCGTCAGCCGATGCAGGACGTTGGCGTCTCTCTCTAGGAGGAAGCCGAAGTCTTCGAGGTTGATCCGTCCGTCCGGAGCGATCAGTGGTGCCGGAGGCAGCTTCAGATCGCGGTCTGGGTCATCTCGCAAGCGGTCAAGGTACTGATTCTTGAAATTGAGGACGGACTCACGCTGTAGCATCAAGACGAAGAGGGATTTTCGGATGCGGTCTACGTTGCGATCTCGTTGAGCCCTTTCATGGCGCCCTTGCCGCTCACGGTCTTTGTGCTCTCGGCGTTCCTGGCGCTGTAGATCGGTCTGCCTCTGGCGGCGTCGCGTAACTTCCAAAGCAAATAGCGCGCCTGCGAGGACGCCGAGGAGTGAAGCCACCGCCCGCTCCAAAAACTCGATCATAGTCATCCGTCAGTTGGGCTGATCGCCCCGGCCCAGACTTCGCTCAAGAGTGTCGATCAGTATCGGGATGGCCTCGCGCAGTTGCCCGCGAAGTTTCGTGCGTTCCGACTTCGAATGCGCCCACGCGCTGCCCGAACCTCCGGTTCGATCCATTCGCGCCATTTCTTCGAAGTGATAGTTGACGCGAACCATAAGCCCATAAACACGATTGACTGCGTCTCGCACACTTGGCGGCAAAGCGGCAAGGGAATTGGTGGCGATGGCGCGACGGAACTGGTCTGTCGCCAGAACCGGAAAGTTCTCGTCGAGCGTTCCATCCATTACAGCAATGCGGTTGAATTCCAGTTCGGCGAGCATCGCCTCCAGAGGGCCGGTCTCCCTTTGCACCTGCGATGCGCGAATGAGCACCTCGGGCCGCTCACGAACAATCGAGAACCATCGATCACGATGTTCGCGAAGTTCAGCCGGAGTGAAACCTCGCCCCATGTTGCTTTTGGATTCGATCTCGGCATGGCAATCGAGACAAACCGGAATGCCGTTGTCGTAGTCGCCAGAGCCGCCTTCGGCTTCCGGCTTGATGTGATGCAGCTGCATCCTCTGACCACACCATCTCAGGCAAAGACAGCAATGCCGCCGACAGTCGGCAAGCAGACGATCTGCCACGTCTTTGTGAAACGCGGGCATGCGATATCAGATCGCCAGATTGAGCGCCAACAGCTCGGAAAGAATCTGCTCGTCGGTCATGGTCGGGGGCCATCCGTACGCTTCAGAGACCATCTCATTCAAGGCTGCATGACGGTCAACTAGCCACGTTGGGTTTTCGTTGTAAAGGCTCGTGAGGGTGCGCTTCCTCAACAGCGCCGCCGCCGTGTCATCTACAGGGACCCGTCTAACGTATCGCGCTACGCCAAGTCCTTGCGCGTTGGGATTGGTAACCGTTGCTGCCCATGGCCCGTCGATGGCAGCCGGAAATTCCAAGACCTCTTCGCGCGTCCACTCTGGAGGGTTCAGCCACGAAGCCCGCAGGCTTGCGAGTTCGCCGGCCGTGGCCGCAATTACCTGGCGCAGCCCTTCGTGAGGCGCGGGAAAAGGGAATGTTTCAAAGCAGGTGGTCGGAGTGTAGCGCGGCCGGTCCTCAAGTTGCGTGCCAAGGGCGCTGGCCCACACACCATGAATACGTGAATGAAGAACGCC
>CAMCNL010000156.1 GCA_945876205.1 Candidatus Sulfopaludibacter sp. SbA3 | reverse complement strand
AGAGGATCCAGAACAGTCCGGCCATGACCGCCAGGAACACCAGCACGCCGAGAACCGGATGGGTCAGTACGCGATCGAGGCGCTCGGTCAGGTGGTCAACGGCGTCGTTGGCGGCCGCGCCTCCGGAGGTCACGTCGTCGGCGACCTGCTCAGCCCACTTCATCGACGCTTCTGGCGTTGCCGTCGCGGGCGGCAGGTGCGCGGGAGTTCGCTGGGCGGTCAGCAACGCCCCGCGCAGCAGGTCGAGTCCGCTGCCGCTCCTGGCCACCAGCGGCACCACCGGCGCGCCCAGTCGGCGGGAGAGTGCGGCCGCGTCGATGATGAGGCCGCGGCGCAGCGCCAGGTCGCTCATATTGAGCGCCACGACCACGCGATGTGCCCCCGTCAGGATCTGCGATACGAGCACCAGGTTGCGCGCGAGATTGCACGCATCGACGACGACCACGACGACGACCGCGTCCGGCGCCTCGGCGTCGGAGCCGCCGAGTGTCGCTCGGGCGATGGCGCTTTCCTGCGTATCCAGGTGCAGGTCGTAGACGCCGGGAATATCGAACACCTCGATCGGTCCCGCCAGTGCGGACCACTGCGTGCGTCCTGTTCGCACGGCAGTTGTGGTGCCCGGGAAATTTGACGTCTTCGCGCGTGCCCCGCACAGCGCGTTGAACAGCGTGGTCTTGCCGGTATTGGGATTGCCGGCCAGGACGATCCGGCGGAGGTCGTTGGCGACGAGAAGATCGGTCGCGGAGAGCACGGTCGCTGAGGGCGTCACAGGACCTCTTGTTCGGCGACAGTGACGTAAATCGACTGCGCGACGGCCCTGGACAGTCCGATGCGCGTCGAGCGCACCTGGATGATGCACGGATCGCCGAGCCGGCAAATTCGCAACCGGGCCGCGTCGGTCAGACCAAGCGAGCGCAGCACGGCATGTGAATGGGGATCGAGCACCGTCCGCAGGATGGCAATCGTCCCCGGAGCGAGATCCAGCAGGGGAACCCCCGGGGGAAGAGCGGTCGCGTCACGAGGGAATGTCGCTCCATCAGGCATGGGATATCTCAGATGGTACTACAAAGTGAGACACAGTCTCAGTTGTAACCGATGGGGTTCGGCAGGCCCTGCGGAATAGTGCGCTCCCGCGCGGAAAAACTACCGCAAGGCAGGTGGGCCCTGACGCCGGTTCTCTTAATTGCCGGTTGGCCCGCAGCGTGCACTTTGGACCGACCACAGGACAGTGTCAGTGGACGGACCCCAGATGAAGCCCTGGTACGAAGTGGACCCGAGCACCGCCGCTGCGCAGGTCGGCAGCGACCCCGAACGAGGGTTGACCGCGTCGGACGCTGCGCGACGGCTGATCGCCGATGGACCCAATGAGCTGGTCGAAGGCGGCGGGCGGAGCGGATGGACCATCGCCTGGGAACAACTGACCGCCACGATGGTCATCATCCTGATTGTGGCGGCGGTGGTGTCGCTTGCCGTGGGCGATTACAAAGACGCCGTGGCCATCCTCGCGATTGTCGTGCTGAACGCGGTGTTGGGGTTCTATCAGGAATTCCGCGCGGAACAGGCCATCGCCGCACTGAAACGACTCGCCGTCCCGGATGTCAGGGTGCGGCGCGACGGACACCTTCAGCAGGTCTCGGCTCGTGAGCTCGTCGTCGGCGACGTCATGCTGCTGGAGGCGGGGAATATCGTCGCCGCGGACGGGCGGGTCCTCGGCGCGGCGAATCTGCGCACTCAGGAAGCCGCGCTGACGGGCGAGTCCCAGCCTGTCGAAAAAGACGCGGCCGCCATCGCGGCTCCGCTTGACGGATCGGTCGTCGCGGTCGGCGACCGCCGCAACATGGTGTTCATGGGCACCGCCGTGACCTACGGACGCGGCCACGCGGTCGTCACGCACACGGGCATGCGGACGGAGTTGGGAGCGATTGCCACGATGCTCCAGGCGGTGCATCGCGAACCGACCCCGCTCCAGCGCCGGCTCGATCACCTCGGTACACGCCTCGCCGTCGCGGCCCTGGCGATCGTCGCCGTGATGTTCGCCATCGGCATCGCCCGGGGCGAGGGCTTCAAGGTCATGTTCCTGACGGCGGTCAGCATGGCTGTGGCAGCGGTCCCCGAGGGATTGCCGGCGGTCGTGACGATTGCGCTTGCGCTGGGCGCGCAGCGCATGTTGCGGCGACACGCGCTCATTCGCAAGCTGGCAGCCGTCGAAACGCTCGGTTCAGTGACCGTCATCTGCTCCGACAAGACCGGGACGCTCACCGAGAACCGCATGCGGGCAGCCATCCTGGAGGTGGCGGGACGACGTGTCGAGCTCGCGGACGGCAGGACCTTGCGCCTGGACGGCTGGGCACGCCAAGCCCCCTCACAGCGCCCCCCGACGGATGACACCGCCGACACGGATGCTGGTCTGGCGCTGCTTCTGGCCGGCGGCCTTCTCTGCAACGACGCGGTACTCGAAGACGAGGAGACCGATGCGTCGTCTCCGCGCACGGCGGTCGGCGACCCGACGGAGACCGCGCTCGTCCACGCTGCCGCGCAGGCCGGGTTCGGGAAGTCACACTTTGAACGCGTGTTTCCGCGAACGGCCGAAGTGCCCTTCGAGTCCGAGCGGAAGCGGATGACGACCATCCACCGATGGCCGCGTGACTCGATGCCGCTGGCTGAAGTCCTCCGGCGCGTGGGGGGCGTCGACGCCGCCGGCGCCCCGCGTCACGTCGCATTTACGAAGGGCGGCGTCGATCAACTGATCGGCATCTCGCGAGACGTCTGGGTCGGCGACGCCAGCGAGCGACTCGATGAGAAGTGGACGTCCCGAATCGTCCACGCGAATGACCGTCTTGCCAGCGACGGAATGCGGGTGCTTGGTGTCGGGTTTCGCCTGCTCGATGGGCTTCCCGATGACAGGACTCACCAGAACATCGAAAAAGACCTGACGTTCGTCGGGCTCGTCGGCATTCTCGATCCGCCGCGTCGCGAGGCGCGAGGCGCGGTGGCGACGTGTATCGCTGCCGGTATTCGGCCCGTCATGATCACCGGCGACCACCCGCTGACCGCCGGCCACATTGCACGTGAGCTCGGCATCGCGTCTGGCGACCGCGTTCTGACTGGGGCCGAACTCGAGCACATGCCAGCCGCGCAGTTGGCCGACGCGGTAGGGGAGGTCGTCGTATTCGCGCGCGTGTCGCCCGAGCACAAGCTCAGGATCGTCGAGGCTCTTCGCCAACGCGGAGAGATCGTCGCCATGACTGGCGACGGCGTCAACGACGCGCCGGCGCTGAAGCGAGCCCACATTGGCGTCTCCATGGGTATCACCGGGAGCGATGTCTCGAAAGAGGCCGCCGACATGGTGCTGCTCGACGACAACTTCGCGACCATCGTCGCCGCCGTCGAGGAGGGTCGTGTCATCTACGACAACATCCGCAAGTTCGTGAAGTATCTGTTGACCACCAACTCCAGCGAGCTCTGGCTGATGTTGGTCGCTCCCTTCCTGGGGATGCCGCTGCCGCTCCTGCCGCTGCAGATTCTGTGGATCAACCTGGTCACAGATGGCCCCACGGCTCTGACGCTTGGTGTCGAGCCGGCCGAGCGGGGCGTGATGCAACGTCCGCCTTACCCTCCGAACGAAAGCGTCTTCGCGAGAGGCCTCGGGTCACACGTCGTGTGGGTGGGAATCGTCATGGCCGCGCTCACGCTGGGCGTGGGTTACTGGTACTGGCACGCCGGCGACGAGCGGTGGCGGACCATGGTGTTCACGACGCTGGCCTTTTCACAGATGGCCCACGTGATGGCGATTCGGTCGAATGCCGATTCACTCCTCACCGTCGGCGTGCTCTCCAATTCCTGGCTGGCTGCGGCCGTCGCGGGAACCGTATCCCTGCAGTTGGCGGTCGTCTACCTTCCGCCCTTCAACCGCCTGTTCGACACGCTGCCGTTGTCCGGCGGGGACTTGATCACGGCGACGCTGCTGGCCGGCGTGATCCTTGTGGTCGTGGAACTCGAGAAATTGCTGAAGCGGCGTGCCGGACGACCGTGATCTCACTAACTCAATCTTCAGATTCTTTGCCTGGTGCTGGAGGCAGCGCCGCCCTGATCGCCGTGAGCAACGTCTGCGCCGGCAGATACACGTCGAATCGGGTCCCGGTTCCCGGCGTGCGCTCCACGCGCATGATATGCCAGTGCCCGTGTCCTCGACGCCGAGGATCACATAAGGGCCGATCTGAGCATCGATGTTCAGGTCGGCATACGCATGCCGATGCGACCGATTCCTCTCGGATCCGCTCCCCGTCCGTGACTGATTAACCAACGCCACGACGCGCCTTCCCGTATTATTGGTTCTCTGCCTCCAGTCGGACTGTCACGTTTTGAACAGGTGGCGCGCCGCTCTCGAGCAATCCAGGGCGGGCAGCCAAATCCACATAACCATGCTTCGAGCCGGAATCGTCGGGCTGCCGAACGTCGGCAAGTCCACTCTATTCAACGCCGTCACCCGCACACGCAACGCGGAGGCGGCCAACTATCCCTTCTGCACCATTGACCCGAATGTCGGGACGGTGACGGTGCCTGATGCCCGGCTCGCCGCGCTCAAGGCGATCGCCAAGACCAGCGTCGTCATCCCGGCGGCGATCGAGTTCGTCGATATCGCGGGCCTCGTCAAAGGGGCGAGCCAGGGGGAGGGTCTTGGCAACAAGGTCCTCACGCACGTGCGCGAGGTCGACGCGATCGTGCAGGTCGTGCGCTGCTTCGAGGACGCCGACATTCATCACGTCGCCGGCTCCGTCGACCCGGTGCGCGATATCGAAGTGATCAACACGGAATTGATGCTGGCCGATCTGGACTCCGTACAGCGCCGCCGCGAGCGGCTGGTCAAGGACGCCAAGCGCGGCGACAAGGCCGCGGTTGCCGAGGACGCCGTCCTCGCCAGGATCGAACCAGCCCTCAATGCGGGCACGCCGGCGCTGATGGTGGAGCTGACACCGGAGGAGCGGGCGCTGTCGCGGCCGCTGTTCCTGCTGACCGACAAGCCGACGATCTTTGCCTGCAACGTGCGCGATTCAGACCTCGCCACGGCGGACAGCAATCCTTACGTGCGCCAGGTCCAGGACTACGTGAGCACCCACCTGTCCTGCGAGGCGGTCGTCATCAGCGCACAGATCGAGAGCGATCTCGTCGACCTGGGGCCGGAAGAGGCGGTCGAGTTCCTGAAAGATCTCGGCGTCGAAGAAAGCGGCATCGGCAAGCTGATTCGCGCCACCTACCATCTGCTCGGCCTGCAGACCTATTTCACCGCCGGTGAGAAGGAGGTGCGCGCCTGGACGATCCACGCCGGCGATACGGCACCCCAGGCCGCCGGCGTGATCCACTCTGACTTCGAGCGCGGCTTCATCAAGGCCGAAACGGTTGCCTATGACGACCTGGTGGCCTGCGGCTCCGTCGCTGCCGCGCGCGAGAAAGGGCGCTACCGGATGGAAGGGAAGGACTACGTCGTGAAAGACGGTGACGTCCTGCTGTTCAAGTTCAACGTGTGAGCGGCGAATTCAAGCACGGCCCACCCGCCCCAACGTCCGCGCTGCGCTCATCGAGTCCTTCGAATTTGGTGTGCTGTGGCGGTGCGTCCTTCAGAGATGTACCTCGCGCAACGCCTGCGCAACGACGACGCGGCCGCATCAACTATCGGGGATTCAGGCCTTGTTTAACGATGTTCTCGCGCTTGCCGGATCATCACCGGCGGCGTTTTCTGCGTGGCCCTCCGTTTGCTCCGCGAGAGCGACGACTGCCCGCGTCTTGGTAGTCGCGTTCGCCACCATTTCGGAGCCAGCCACGCTTCGGAAGAGAGGACCATCCATGTCGCTCACAGTACCCGTCCAGAAAGAACTGCTGGAGCGGGGTTATTCCCGCCGGCAGATTGCGAAAATCGCACTCGGCGCCGCGGCGGCCATCCCGCTGTTCCACGAGTTCGCCTTCGCCCAGGACGACGGCGCGCCGTCCGCGCGAGGCGTCATGAGTTCAGACGTCGTGCGCAGCCGTATCCCGGATCCGGCACGCCGCTCGCCAACCTGGTGCCCGCCTTCACGTCGCCGACGCGCAGTTGGGTGATGGCGTCTCCGGGTTACGGGAGCGGGGCCAGCAAGGCGATCGGCAACAAGGTGGTCCACGTCCCGCTGCGGAAGGACTACACCCACGACGTCGAAGCGATGATCAAGGCGGATCCGAACGCCGGTGCCTATTACGTCTGCAACCCAAACAACCCCACCGGCACGCTGATCGCCGAGCGGATGGACATCAACACGCGCGCCCGTGACCTCGCCTTCGAGCAGATCTCGAAGTTGACGGGCACGTCCGCGATCCCGTCGGTCTCCAACTTCTTCATGATGTCGGTGGCGGGTATGACCGGCGTGCAGGTCAACAAGGCGATGGCGGCGAAGCAGATCCTGATCGCCGGCGACCGGTGGCCCGAATGGCCCCGTTACGTCCGCGTCACGGTGGGCACCTATGAAGAGATGACCAGGTTCAACGCGGCGCTCGCGCAGGTTGTCCAGGAAGGACCGCCGGCGACGGCGCCGAAAGCCACGGCGTAAGTCGAAGATCGCGAGCAATCCCCTTCACCGTCCGGGTAACACCGGACGGTGAAGACTAACGAAGGCCTATCAGCGGCCAGTAGAAGAAGACCAGGAGCAGCAGCAGTACGCACTGCACCAGGGTCAGCAGCAGACCGAGTCGGAACAGGTCGCGGCTGTTGAAATAGCCGTACGACATGCCGACGATCAGCACTCCCGACTGATACGCGAACAGCTTCCCGCCGGCGCCGAACGTCCAGATCATGCCGATCAGCAGCGGATCCATGCCGTGGCTCTTGGCGAAGTTCATCAGCACCGGGATGGACGTCCCCAGCATCGAGATCTCGCTCGCCAGGAAGATGTGGTACGCGAACGCGGTCCAATAGAGCACCAGCGTCGTCTGCATAATGCTGCCGAGCATCGGTTCCATCCATGACAGCAGGATGGTCGTCAGCAGGCCGAGCGCCTTGGTCTGCACGAGGACCTCTCCCATGCTGACTGCGGTCGCGACGAAGAACACGGGCAGGTAGTTCATCCGCTTCATGTCGTCGGTCGTCAGCACGCCGATTCCCGGGACGACCGCCGCGAGTCCGACGCCGAGGCCGATGACCGACGGCGGGATGTGGTGGATGAAGTCGGTCAGCCAGAGCCCGATCGCGAGGGTAATCAGGAGCGCGGCGCGTGTGCTCTGGGCGTTCCAGCCGCCCATCTGCCGGATTTCGTTTTCGAGGTACGTCGCCTCCTCGGTGAACGACTCCTTTTCCGGAGGATAGAGCCAGAGCACCAGCCGCCACGCGATGATGATCGTGAGGATGTCGCACGGCAGGTAGGCGAAGAACCACTGGCTCCACAGCACTTCGACGCCGCCCACGCGTTCGATCGCGCCGCGCGCGGTAATCGAGGCGGCGCCGGCGATGATCATCTTGTCGAAGAGGCCGGCGGCATAGGTGATGATCAGGAACATCGCGCGGCCGATATTGCTGCCAGGGCCGACGCCAAACGCTTCCGCGAGCCCGAGGGCGACCGCCGACATGACGACCACCCGCGCAATCCCGGAGGGGATGACGAATGTCAGCAGGAAGTCGGTGATGATCAGCCCCAGCAGGATCCGCGAATAGGTCTTGCCGACGCTCTGCATGACGATGAACGCGATCCTGCGCGCCAGTCCGGTCTTGGTCGCCATCGCGCCAAACAACCCGGCGCCAAACAGGAACCACGGCGTGTCTGTCGCGAAGCCGCTGAACGCCACCCCGAACGGGACGACGCCGAGCGCCCAATACAGGTAGCAGCCGATGAACCCCGCCAGCGCGTACTCCAGCGCTTCGGTCATCCACGCCAGGATCATGAAGAGGGCGATCGCCAGCCCGTGCTGCGTTCGCGCCTCGATCCCGAGCGGCGCGAACCACAGGGCCAGCGGCACCAACACGCAGACCGCGCGAGCGAGATTCGCGCGCCACGACAGGTCGACGCCGCCCTCCGGCAGGGCGGCGATGGCCGTCGCACTAGTACTCATAGATTGTTTCTGGTTCGTGCATGCGCGGGTGAGGATATCGTACACTCCTCGCCAACGAGGTGAGGTGATGGTGCGCACACGAACCGCGATGCTTGGAGCCGCAGTCATGGTCGTCGTCTTCGCGTCCGGCTACGTCGCCGGCCAGCGACAGGCGCCCACGGTGACGGTGGGTCAAAGCGAAGAGCTGCTGCGATCGATGGCGCTGGCGCCGGAGTTCGAGTCGACCGCGGGCCGCACGATTCGCATGAGAAAGCTCACGCTCGCACCGGGCGGCGTGCTGGGCCTCCACAATCACGTCGACCGGCCCGCGATCACCTATTTTCTTCAGGGCGATGTCACCTATCACCAGGACGGCAAGGCCGACACCGTGGCAAGTGCCGGCGGCGGATTTGCCGAGGGACGGGCGACGACGCACTGGGCCGAGAACAGGGGCACGGTGCCCGCCGTCTGGATCGCGGTCGATATCACCAAGCCGTAGGCCGCTCAGTAGCGGATCAGGCGAGTGATCTTCACGGCCAGGGAGCGGTTCAGCAGATTCGGGATGCCGCGCGTCAGCGTGTCGCGCCCGTCACTGTAGACGACGAACAGCTCGCTGCCCGGGCGGTACTCCCAGCGAAGCCGCGCGCTCGAGCTCAGCGAGCTGGTGGCGGCGTTGTACTGCATCAGGCTGCTCAACATCATCCGGGGACTCGGCGTGACGATGAAGCGGCCGCTCACCACGCGCGCGGTGAACTGCCCGTACGGGAGATCGACCCACGCGAGCGACGCCGCCGGCTCGAGCGCGAAGTGCGACCCGAAACCCACGTAGCCGCTGTACGACGTCTCCTTTTTGTCGCCGCCGCCGTAAAACGAACCGGCCGCCGCGGACAGCGTTCCTGACACCTTGCGCTGTTGTCCCACCCGGTATCCGAGGCGCAGGTTCGAATACTCGTAGCCGCCGGTCGGCACGAGCACGCCGGTCGCGATGATGAAGTCGCGGGGAATGAATTCGTAGTCGTGCTGGTAGTCCGCCGACAACGAGTCGCCGCTGTTGAACTCCATGTCGAAACTTGCCGATGCGGTGCGGTTCTGCACGACCGTGCGGGCTTGGTCCTCGACATAGTCGAGGCCGGCTTGCCATGACAGCTTGCGTACCAGCCTGCTGCGTGGCGTTCGAGGGCTGAACCTCGCATTGCCGTGGGTGCGGCGGAAATCCGTGCGGCGGACGAAGCCCACCTCGGGATTGAAGCCCCCGCCGATCGCCAGGTGTTCGGCTTCGAGGCCGTAGCGGTCGCCGCCGTATTCACCGAGCACGCGGTAGCTCGAACTCGAGTCCGCGGCCGTGCCGCTCGTGCTCGTCCGCGCGTAGTAGCCGCTCATGCCCACGTTGTCGTAGAAGTCGAAGCTCGCGTCGAGACCCGCTGCCATGTTCGCGTCCGCCGCCGTGCCCGGATCCCGGCGGGTGGCGATCAGGCCGATGCTGCTGCGTCTCAGGATGTTGCGTTTGACGCGCACGATCGAGAAGTTCGTGGCGGGCGCTCGCGCTGACACCTTCTCGCCCGTTTGAATATTCATCGCGCCGATGCTGTAGGCCCCGGCGCGACCGGTCAGCCGTCCGCCCGCCACGACCGGCACCGACTGCCCCTCACTCAGGCCAATGCGGCGGCTGAAGAACAGGATCGGTATTTCGCGGCCGATCCCTCCGCCGAACGGGTTCAGCGGCGCCCCGCCAAAGGCGAAGATGCCCTGGCCTTC
>CAMCNL010000155.1 GCA_945876205.1 Candidatus Sulfopaludibacter sp. SbA3 | reverse complement strand
GCGCGCTACGGGCGGCAGATCGATCGCCTGTAGCGCGTGGCCTTCAGGCCACGCGTCAGACCTGGCTTCGTCGCCACGTGGATCGCCATCAACCCACCAAGCAGCGGAATGACTTCGACGTCCGCGAATCCCTGGCGTTCGAGCAGCCGCGCCACGCCGGCGGCGCCGGGATACACACGAATCGACTCGGGGATGTATCGATAGGTGTCCGGATCGCCGTGCAGCGCGAAACCGAGCGCTGATCCCACCACCGTCAGGTATGCCAGGTACGCCACGCGCACGATCGCGCTGGTCGGCTTGTTGAAATCGAGCGACAGCATTCGCCCATCGTCTGCGAGCACGCGATGAATCTCGGCGATCGCCCGCTCGATGTCGGGCACGTTCCGTAAGCCGTAGCCGATCGTCACGACATCGAAACGCGACGCGCCAAACGGCAGGGCGAGCATGTCGCCCGTCACCAGTCTCGAGCCAGGATGTCTGCTGGCGGCCAGCTGCAGCATCCGGTGCGTGAGGTCGAGGCCGGTCGCCGATCCCGCGCGGGCGGCGCCAGCACACAGGAGGTCGCCGGTGCCGCACGCGAGATCCAGCACGCGATCGGCCGATGTCAGCCGCGCGCGGTCGATCAGCCTGCGCTTCCACCGCCGGTCCTGCCCATAAGAGAGAAAGCGCGTGATGAAGTCGTAGCGGTCGGCGATGGTCGCAAACAGCCGCCGCACGTACCGCTGCTTGCCTTCGGGTGTGGAGAGCGTGGATCGGAGCGTCACACGTCGACTGCGCTCGGAGCTTACTGGGCGCGCAGCAGCAAGACCGGAATCTTCACGAGATGCCTGACCCGATCGACGGTCGTGCCGCGGACCAGATCGTTGATGAAGCGGTGGCCGTGCGTGGACATCGCGATGAGGTCGGCCTTCCGCTCCTGCGCCAGGCGAATCAGCTCGGTGGCCGGGTCGCCCATCGCCAGCTCCGTCGAGACGCGCAGCGACTTCGCGGTGAGCGACTCCGCAAGGCCTTCCAGGTAGGCGCGATCGGCTTTCATCTCGTCCGATTCGCGCAGGCCAAGATCCTCGAAATGGCGCGCGGCGAAGCCGTCGGCGACGTGGACGAGGAGCAGCTCCGCTCCAGTCAGGCCGGCCAGCGTCGTGACGTGGGTGAGGATCGCCTGGTCCGCAGGCGAGTTCTCAATCGCGACCAGGATGCGGTGATACATGGATTAGAAAACTGTCGTGTACAGCAGCCAGACGTTCAGCGCCGCAATGATAACCGCGACCGACCACCCCAGCACCTGCATCCACCGGGGCGCGACCAGCTCACCCATCTTCGCGCGATTGGACGTGAAACTGACCAGCGGGAACACGGCAAACGAGAGCTGAAGACTCAGGATCACCTGGCTCAGGATCAGCAGCGCGCCTGTGCCCTCCTCTCCATACAGCGCAACCGTGATGATTGCCGGGATGATGGCGACCAGCCGCGTAATCAGCCGCCGCAGCCACGGGCGGAGGCGGATGTTGACGAAGCCTTCCATCACGATCTGCCCAGCCAGGGTTCCCGTCAGCGTCGCGTTCTGTCCCGAGCACAGCAGGGCGACGGCGAACAACACACCGGCCGCCGTGGTGCCGAGGAGCGGTGAGAGCAGCTTGTAGGCGTCGCCGATGTCGGCAACCGCCTCGTTGCCAGAGCCGTGAAACGCCGCCGCCGACATGATCAGAATCGCGGCGTTGATAAAGAGCGCCGACATCAACGCCACCGATGAATCAATCGACGCAAACTTGATCGCTTCAGTCTTGCCGGCTTGCGTATCGAGGTACCTGCGCGTCTGGACGATGGACGAGTGCAGGTAGAGGTTGTGCGGCATCACCGTCGCCCCGAGGATGCCGAGCGCGATGTAGAGCATGTCCGGGTTGGCGAGAATCTCGCCGCGGGGAATGAAGCCGACCAGGACGTCTCCCATGTCCGGTTTCGCGAGGAACAGCTCGACTGCGAAGCACGCGGCGATCGCGACGATCAGCGCAATCACCAGGGACTCGACGTAGCGGAAGCCCTTGTGCTGGAGGAAGAGGACGATGAGCACGTCGAGCGCGGTGAGGGACACGCCCCAGATGAGCGGCAGGCCGAAGAGCAGGTTCAGGGCGATGGCCGCGCCGATGACTTCCGCGAGGTCGCACGCCGCAATCGCGATCTCGCAGAGGATCCACAGCACGATCGTCACCGGCCGCGAGTAGCTGTCGCGGCAGGCCTGCGCGAGATCGCGCCCGCTGCCGATGCCCAGCCGCACGGCGAGTGCTTGCAGCAGGATCGCCATCAGGTTGGAGATGAGGATCACGCTGAGCAGCGTGTATCCGTAGCGCGCGCCGCCAGCGAGGTCGGTGGCCCAGTTGCCTGGATCCATGTAGCCGACGGCAACCAGATAGCCGGGACCCGCAAAGGCAAAGAGCTTTCGCCAGAAGCCGGCGTCGTGAGGAACGGCGATGGAGCCGTGCACCTCGGGGAGGCTGAGTGAGGTCGCGGCGCGCGTCCAGCCGCGCCCGCGTTCAGCGGGAGGTGGTTGAGAATCCACGGCGCCTGAAGGGGTCGTCAGCGAGCACGGACGGTGATGGTGCCTTTCATCATGAGCATATGCGGGCGGCAGATGTACTCGTAGGTGCCTGGAACGTCCGGCGCCTCGAACGCGACGTCGCCCTCCTCGTTATACCGCAACCCGTCGATGGCCGAGTGCAGCGCCGGCACGGCGAAATCATGAACGAGACCGCGCTCCTCATTCCGTAACACGATGCGCACGCGCTCGCCGGCCTTCACTTCGATGACCGGGTTCGGCGTCGCCATGTCGCCTTCGAGGTAGAAGCTCATGTCCCTGGTCACGAGCACGATGTCCCGCGCGGGCGCGCTCGTCATCACCGGCAGGAGCGCCGCGACCACCATCAGCAGCGCAACGCCGGCGACAGTCTGACCCGATATTTTCCGTCCAAATACGCTCATCCGACCAACATCCCCGTGACATACATCACCGCAACGCCCGTGAAGAGTCCCGCCAGCACCGGCCCGCGCGTCAGCACGCCCGAGGGCGCGTGTCCGCGAGTCATCTGTTTCGCGATCTGCGCGATGACCTGGGCAATGGCGCCGACCCCCAACGCGAGAAACAGTACCGACCACACCGGCGAGTAGACAAAGCCGCCAAGCCACGCACCGGCAATGGTTGGCGCGCCGCCGATCAACCCCAGCTTCACGAGCTCCCAGAGCGACACGTGATGTTTATCGCGCGCCAGCGGCGCCACGATAGCCAGGCCTTCGGTCGTGTTGTGGAGGGTGAACCCGATGATCAGCAGCGTCCCGAGCGCGGCCTCGCCCAGGGCGAAGGCCGAGCCGATGGCGAGCCCTTCGCCAAAGTTGTGAAGTCCGATCCCAACCGCGATCAGCAGGGCGAGCACCCAGCCCGGGCGCTCGGGACCCGATCGCCGCGCCTTGAGCCAGGCGCTGACGCCGTCGAGCAGCAGGTAGGCGCCCACGGCCGCGAGGGCAAAGAGCACCGTCCCCTGGAATGATTCGGGCAACCCGCCGGCAGCCTCGAGCCCTTCCGCGGCGCCGTCGACCAGCAGAAACCCGAGCAGGCCAACCGTCAGCGCCAGCAGAAAATCCATCCCGCGCGCCGAGACGCGCGACAGCAGCGGAAACCACAGGAGTCCGATCGCGACGGGAATCACGCCGACGTACAGACCGATCAACGTGAACACGCGGAGGAATCGCCCGTTGAACCCGGGCGTGGACAGCGCGACGGCGACCTCGTACTCGAACGGCAGTCCGGTTGACGTCAGCACTTTCACGACGTGCGTCTCGCCTTCCACCCACGGATAGGGGATGCGGAGCGTCGTGCGTCCGAGATGCCCCAGTACCTGCCCGCGGTCAGCGGTAAAGGTCCAGTAGGCATCGTCCACCTGCACCTGCGCGATCGTGACTTCGTCGGGACCATCGTTCAGCAGCGTCGCGAGAATCATGCCCGGTTCGAGCACGACCCGCTGAAACGTCAGCCGCTCGACCGGCGGCACCTTGCGATCGCCGCGAATCGCATCCGCAGGCTTCGACCAGATGATCAACGCCAGCAGCACGGCGAGCAGGCCGAGCGGCAGGAGCGCGATCAGCCACGTATTACGTTTCACTGCGTGCCTCTTCAGCTTTGAACAGGCCCATCCACCCAAGCTCGGCGAACTCGCTCTGGTGCGCGTGGAACATGAACTCGCCGGGATACCGGAACGTCATCTCGACGATCGCGCGCTCGCCCTGGCAGAGCATCAGCGTGTCGGTGCGTTCGCTCGGCGTCAGCGCGGTGCCGGTTCGAAAGACATCGAAGAACATCCCATGCACGTGCAGGCTGTTCACTGGGTCGAACTCGGTCAGGTTGACGAGATAAATGCGCACGAGCCGGCCCACGGTCACGGGAATCGGGTCGTGCATGTAGGCGTTCGCGACGGTGTTGACCGCGTAGACCTCATTGTCCGCGTCGAAATTCGTATCGAAGGCGTTCATCACCATGATGAGCTCCTCGGCCGGAGGACGAACGCCGCTCGACGATCGCGGATCGACGATGAACGCGCCGTAGAGGCCCTTGTGGATGTGACGCTTCAGCGGGACGGTGTGGCAGTGGTAGAGGTGCAGGCCGAATGGATCGGCGTCGAACTCATAGACGAACATTTCGCCCGGCTCCACTTCCTGGCCCGGCAGCGCGCCGTCCATGGCCGGCGGATGCCAGCCGTGGAAGTGCATCGAATGAGGATGCGTCCCGAGATTCCTGAACGTGACCTTGATGCGGTCGCCTTCGGTGGCGCGAATGGTCGGACCCGGCACGTGCCCGTTGTAGGTCCATGCGGGAAAGAACATGCCGGGGGCAATCTCGACATCGCGGTCCACGGCAAAAATCTCGTACTCGCGGAGGAGCGTCCCGTCCGGGCGCGGCGTTTCGCGGTAGTACTTCTCCCGCTCCGCGGGCGGCAAATCCGAAAAATTCCAGCTACGCAGGTACCGCACCGGGTCGAACGTCTCCTTCGAGACACGGCCGACGGTGCCCATTGAATGGGGGTTGTGCGAGGCGTGGTTGGCGGGCACGCCGCCCGGCTGTCCGGCCAGACGCGCGCCGGCTGCCAGGCTCCCCGCGAGCGAGGCGAGGCCGGTAGCTTGAAACCAGGACCGTCGATCTAGGCGAAACATATAATTTTGACTGGTCAAAAATACTTCAGCTAGTACTAGAAAGTCAAATATAGACTGGTAGAAGTCAGTTACACTAGCAGCCGAATGCTCCCGTCCAGCACGGTCGAAAACTACCTGAAAGCCATCTATCTGGGGGCAACGGCCCTCCCGGCCCCCGAACGGCTGCTCCCGATGGGGCAACTGGCCGCGTCACTTGGCGTCGCCCCGGGGACCGCGACCACCATGGTGAAAACCCTGGCCGAATCCGGACTGGTCGAGTACGAGCCCTACTCCGGTGTCACCCTGACCCCCGCCGGCGAACGGCTCGCGGCGCTGGTCCTGCGCCGCCACCGCCTCGTGGAGCTGTTTCTCGTCAAGGTCATGGGCCTCAAGTGGGACGAGGTCCACGACGAAGCGGAATTACTGGAACACGTCGTTTCCGAGCGGCTCATCGATCGCATCGACGAGATGCTCGGCCGGCCGGAAGCCGATCCGCACGGCGACCCCATCCCCGACCCTCAGGGCGTCGTCAAGGCGCAACAGGCGCAGAGCCTCCTGACCTGCCCGCTCCGCACGCCGGTCGTCGTGACGCGGGTGATCGATCAGGACAAGGCATTTCTGCGGTTCATCGAAAGCCACCATCTCAAGCCGGGCGAGTCAATCGAGGTGGTGGATCGGGACGCGGCATCCGACAGCGTCAGCGTGCGCGGCAAGAACAACGATCGCATCACGATCGGCACGCGCGCGGCATCGAAGCTTCTGGTGCAGGTGGCCGGCGTGGCCCTGATCGTTCTTGCCTTCTGCTCGACGGCGCTGGCGCAGACACCTGCGCCCACCGGCAGCGCGCGGCCCTTCGAGATCCTGGACAACTCCTATTTCGTCGAGGAAGCCTTCAACCAGGAAGCCGGGATATTTCAGAGCATCGTCGGCGTGCAGGCCAACGGCGGCGACTGGGAGACGAGCTTCACGCAGGAGTGGCCGCTCTTCTCACAGACACACCAGCTCTCGTACACGATTCCTTTCGGCAACCTCGGCGACAGCGTCGGCGTCGGCGACGCGGCGTTGAACTACCGCCTCCAGGCATGGCTCGAGAGCGCGTCGAGACCGGCATTTTCACCACGCGTGTCACTGCTCGTGCCCAGCGGCAACTCGTCCAAGGGCCTTGGCAGTGGAAACCCGGGGTGGCAGGTGAACCTCCCCTTCAGCAAGCAGTTCAACAACACCTACCTGCACTGGAACGGCGGATTCACGCATAGTCCCTCCGCGACAGATGGCGATGCCGAGTACAACCTCTTCACGCCGCATGTCGCCGCGAGCGCCATCTGGCGCACGCGGCCGATGTTCAACCTGATGCTGGAGTCGGTTGTCGCGTGGGACGAGATCGCCGACGGCACGACGACCCGCCGCGACAGGGTGGTGACGATTTCGCCGGGCTTCCGCACCGGGTGGAATATGGCCAATGCGCAGACGATCGTCGGAGTGGCGGTGCCGGCGTCGTTTTCATCCGGCTCGAACAGTGTGGGCGTGTTCGGGTACTTCTCCTACGAAGTTACCTTCGCGCGCTGAAGCGTTCGATCACGCCGGCGAGCTGCGACGTATCGTTCACGACCCATTCCCTGCCAGTCAGCCGTTCGGCTGGAAACGTCAGATAGCCGTATCCATACGCCGTCAGGCAGCACGGCACGGCGGCCCGGAGCGCGGTTTCATGGTCGATCGCGGAATCGCCGACCATCAGCGTCGTGCTCGCCGTCGCGCCGGCGCGTGTCATCAGCTCGAAGAGGCCAGCCGGATCCGGCTTGCGGCCAAACGCGCTGTCACCGCCGATCACGTCCTCAAATAGATCCCTGATCCCCAGCGCGTCGAGGATGCGTTCGCTCGGCCGCTCGGGCTTGTTCGTCAGCACCGAGACACGCGCGTGCTGCTTCGCCAGCCGCACCGCATCGGCGACGCCTTCGTAGAGCCCGGTGTGATTCAACAGGCGGGTGTCGTAGATCTCGAGGAACCGCGGCAACGCGCCTGGCGTTTCTTCGAGTCCAACCGCAGCCAGTGCGCGCTGTACCAGGACGCGCGCGCCTTCCCCAACCATGCGGCCGATCGCATCGACGGGCAACGGCGCGGCGCCAAGCTCGCCGAGCAGTTGATTGGCGGAATCAGCGAGGTCGCGGCGGGAATCGATCAGCGTCCCGTCGAGATCGAACGCAATCAGTCTGTGTAGGTCGCCCACGAGGTCGGGGTCTCCCAGACGGTGACGCGCACCACGGGCAGCCCCTGCTCGCGCGAGATGTCGAAAATCAAGCGCGCGATGCGCTCGACGGTGGGATTGCTGTCGACGAGATACATCGGCTCACCCGCCGACTGCAGCAGCGGCACCAGCGGATCGTCACGCCGGAGGATCATCTTGTGATCGAGCTCGCGATCGATCCATCCCTTGACGATGCGCTTGATGTCGCTGAAGTCGGCGACCATATTCCGCGAATCGAGGGCGTCGTTGCGGACCTCGATCTCGGCCACGGCGTTGTGCCCGTGCGGATGCTTGCAGACACCGTCGTAGTCGAGCAGGCGATGCCCGTAGCAGAAGTCGATGCGCTTGGTGACCGAGTACATAGTTGTAATCTTAACGGTGAGAACTCCCAACTCCCAATGGCCACGGCAAAACTTCCACCCTCCAATTCCCAACGCCCAATCGCGGTACTCCTTTCCGCCGGACTCGACAGCGCTGTGCTCGCGGCCTCACAGGCGCGGACGGCAACCGTCCAACCCGTCTATGTCAGTACCGGCCTCGCCTGGGAGACCGAGGAGCTCGCGGCGCTCGATCGGCTGCTTGCCACCGACCCCTTCCGCGCGTGCACGCCAGTGGCGCGGCTGGCCTTCACCGCGCACGACCTCTATCCGCCCACGCACTGGGCTCTGCGCGGTGAGCCACCTGCGTTCGACACGCCTGACGAAGACGTCTACCTGACCGGACGCAACGTGATGCTGCTGACCAAATCGGCGATCTATTGCGCCCAGCAGCACATCACACGGCTCGCCATTGGTCCGCTGGCGGGCAATCCGTTTCCGGACGCCACGCCACAGTTCTTCGAGGCGATGGCGCGCGCACTCTCACTTGGCCTGGCGCACGCCATCGAGATCGAGACGCCGTTTGTATCCATGGAGAAGAGCGAAGTCATCCGGCTCGGCGTCGAGCTTGGCGTTCCGCTGGAGCTCACGCTCTCGTGCATGAATCCGCGGAAGGGACTTCATTGCGGGCAGTGCAGCAAGTGCCGCGAGCGGCTTGATGCGTTCCATGAGGCGGGTGTGAGCGACCCAACAGCTTACGCAACGCCTCCGCTGCGGTAGACCTCACGGCCGTCGATGAAGGTGCGGACGACTCGGAAACCGCGGTCGAGCACGACGAGATCGGCGACGGCTCCTTCGGCGATGAAGCCGAAGCCCGCCAACCCTAGCTGACGCGCGGGCGTCATCGAACAGAGCGTGGCCGCTTCCACGATCGAGAATTCGAAGCGCGCCACGATCGTCCTGAACGCACGGTCCATCGTCAGCGTGCTTCCAGCCAGCGTGCCCTCGTCCAGCACGGCACCGTGTTCGGTGACGCGTATGCGACGTCCGCCGAGGCTCGCTGTCGAACCGACGGACAGCCCTGATCCGGCGGTGCCGTCGGTAATCGCCATCACCCCGTCCACGCCCTTGGCGGTGATCGCCAGGCGGCACATCGCCGGGTGCACGTGGTGACCGTCGCAGATCAACTCGGCGACCACGTCCTGGCGCGACAGCAGCGCGCCGACGACTCCGGGATCGCGGTGGCCCATCGGTGTCATGCGGTTGAAGAGATGGGTGGCGTGGGTGGCACCTGCTTCAATCGCTGCGATCGCCTCGTCGAAGGTCGCGCCTGTGTGCCCGATCGACACCAGGTGCCCTGCCGTCACCAGCGATCGAACCAGCTCGACTCCGCCGGGCAACTCGGGCGCCAGGGTGACGATGCCGACATCGGGGCGGGCCGAGCGGATCACCTGCAGGACGTCGTTGGCGGTGAACTCGCCTTCGCGGGCCGTAAAGGCCCGCGGACCTTCACGGTCCGCGATAGACACTCTCAGACAATCGGCCGGTTGCGCGCCTCGATAGTCCGGATTGATGAAGTTGCTTTCGAGATGCGCGGGAAGGACGCGGGCGCTGTCGGGTGGTCGCGAGACGCGTGCCGCCTTGACCTGTGCCAGCACGGCACGCAGTTCGGCCGGCGCACACGCGACGGTGGTTGGACAGAACGCGGTGACGCCGTAGCGCGGCAGGCGTGACGCGATCTCGGCGATCGCGGCGCCACCGTCCAGCGTGTCGTGGCCTTCGACGCCGTGCACGTGGACATCGACGAACCCCGGTACGACGTAGCAGTCGGAGGCGTCGACGATCGTCGCGTCAGGCGAGTCGACGCGAGCCGTCGACTCGATGGCCGCGATGCGCGAGCCGTCGACGATGAGCGAAGCGTTGGTGAGGATGCGGTCCGGCAGGACGAGGTCGCCGCCGGCGAGGACGATCATGTCGCGAGCATGGCCGCGCGAGCGGCACCGAGCGCGGCGCCGTCGTCGCCGAGCGTCGCCGCGGCAATCAGCACCGCGCCCGCAAATGGCGTCGGCATCCGCCT
>CAMCNL010000154.1 GCA_945876205.1 Candidatus Sulfopaludibacter sp. SbA3 | reverse complement strand
GTGCAGGGCACCCGCTACTGCTGCGGCTGGCTCGGGTTCGAAGGCCTGCCCGACTCGGCGCCCGGCTTGAAGTGCATCATCGGCGGCGGCTACGGCGCGCAGGACCAGGAGATCCTGGAAAGCAGGAAAGCGAAGTAGCTAGACCGGCGACTCGTCCAGCAGCTTCAAGTCTGGATGCTGGCGCTCGAAGTACTGCAGCTCCCACTGCGAGCCGAACAGCACGACCCGGCGTCCCTGCCTGTCTGTCACCACCACACTCTGCGCTGGCGGCTGGGGTATCAACGCCGTGGGATCGCCCACCCATCTCGCAGCCGTGTAACCGGCCGTCTCGACCTCGACCTCCACGGCGTACTCGGTGCGAAGCCGGCTGGTGATGACGTCGAACTGCAGCGCACCGACGACGCCGACAATCGGCTCCCGCCCGCCGGCTGACAGGTAGAACAACTGCATCAGCCCCTCTTCTTCGAGCTGCCGCAGGCCTTCGGTGAACTGCTTGTAGCGCGCGTCCTTCAGGCGGACACGCCCGAAGTGTTCGGCGGGAAAACGCGGCAGCTCGGGAAGCCGCACCGGCGCGCCCGAGTGCAGCGTGTCGCCGATGGCGAATTGACCGGGGTTGACCAGCCCGATGACGTCGCCCGCATAGGCCGCCTCAATCGTTTCGCGATCGCGGCCGAAGAACCGGTAGGCACGCGACGCCCTAAGCACCTTGCCCAGGCGGCTGTTGGACAGCACCATGTCTTTGGTGAAGCGGCCCGAACAGACGCGGACGAACGCGACACGATCGCGGTGACGCGGATCCATGTTCGCCTGGATCTTGAAGACGAAGCCGGTGAAGCGCTCGTCGGTCGGACGCACTACGCCGGTGTCGGCCTGCCGCGGCTGCGGCGCCGGGGCGAGCTCGACCAGCGCCTCGAGAAACGGCTCGAGGCCGAAGTTCGTCAAGGCGCTGCCGAAAAAGACGGGGGTCTGCCGGCCGGCGCGGTACTCGTCCACGTCGAACTTCGCGCCAGCGCCACGGATGACGTCGAGCGACTCGCGGAAATGCGCGTAGACGTCCTCGCCGATCATCGCGACGGCTTCCGGATCGTCCAGCGACGAGATATTAACCGGCGCCCGATGCTGCCCCTGCGCCTCGCGCTCGTATCGATGCAGCGTCTGATGCTGGAGGTCGTAGACGCCGCGAAACCGTTCGGCGCTGCCGATCGGCCAGTTCACCGGCGCCGCCGCGATACCCAGCGTCGTCTCGACGTCGTCCACCAGTTCGAGCGGATCGCGGGCGGGCCGGTCGAACTTGTTCACGAAGGTGAGGATCGGCAGCCGGTGGCGCCGGCACACTTCGAACAGCTTTCGGGTCTGATCCTCGACGCCGTTGGCGGCGTCGATCACCATGACGACGCTGTCGGCGGCGATCAGGGCGCGGTAGGTGTCCTCGCTGAAGTCCTTGTGGCCGGGCGTGTCGATCAGCGACAGGCGGCGTCCCCGCAGCTCGAATTCGAGCGCGGCCGACGTGATCGAGATGCCGCGCTGCTGTTCGAGCTCCATCCAGTCGGATGTCGCCTTGCGGCGATTGGCGCGGCCGCGGACGGCGCCGGCCAGTTCGATGGCCCCGGCATAGAGCAGGAGCTTTTCCGTCAGGGTGGTCTTGCCCGCGTCGGGGTGGGAAATGATCGCGAAGGTGCGGCGTCTCGCGACCTCTCGCTCGATCTCACCGGACGAGGATGGCGCGTCGACGCCCTGGGACTCTTCGGGCGTGGGGTCTGAAACGAGGCTCACGCTCTCACTGTAACGCAGCCGTCCTATTTCAGGGGTGTCGGCCCGGTGTACTGCAGGATGTAGATGCCCCCGCCGAGGCGATCGGCCGCGTAGATCAGCCCCTTCTCGTCCACGTAGACGTCATTGATGAGGACGTCTTCGAGCTTGCCCGACGGGGCATTCGGCACGAAGTGCCCGATCTCGACCGGCTTCTTCGGGTCGGCGATGGAATAGATCCGCACCCCGGCGTTCTGGAAGGCGGCGACCACCGTCTGCGTCAGCCTGGCGGAGGTCGGCTTCGGACGGTTCATGTGGATGTTGTGCGCGCCGAAGCGCCCGGCTTTGCAGTACTCGGCGAGCTTGGCCGGATACGGAAACTGCGTCATCTCGCGCGGCTGCTTCTCGTTGCTGATATCGACGGTCCAGATCGGCTTTGGCCAGTCCTCGCACTTCTCGAGATTGGCTTCCTGCGTGACGATGGCGATGCCGCGCGACAGGATCGGCAGGAACGAATGGCCGATGTATCCCGGCGTCACCGGATACCAGTTCCGCTGTCCGACCAGCTTCGGCCTGGTCTTGTCCGCGATGTCGAGGATGACGATGCCGCCGTCGATCCAGCCGACGTAGGCGCGGTCGGGCCGCTCGGGGGTGATGAAGGCGCTGTGCATGCGGACGCCGTCGCGCGTCCTGGTGCGCGGCAGCGGCGCGCCAGGCTCGCCCTTGCGCATGCCGGGCATCCACCAGCGGCCGACTTCATGCGGTTTGCGCGGGTCGCGAACGTCCACGACCATGAAGAACTGGTCGTCGCCTCGGGGCGGCACGGCGGGCACGAAGTCAGGCGAGCCGCTCGCGAGATACGCGTACTGCCCGTCGGAGAACCACACGTAGTGCGCGCCACGCGAAGGGCCGCCCGAGGTGTTGAAGTAGGCAATCTCCTTCGGCCTGGCCGGATCCGCGACGTCGTAGATCCGCGCGCCGCCATTGGGCTGTCCCGGTTCATCGGTGTTCTGCGCGACGACCATCGTCGTGCCGGACACGCCCAGGCTGTTGCAACGAACGAACGGCGCGACGGTGGGCACCTGCGCCAGCACCTTCGGCTGCGCAGGGTTGGTGACGTCGACGGTCGTGAAGCAGGTCGGCGCCGCGGTGTGCGCGTAGAACAGCACGCGGCGGCCGTCCGGGTACTGGATGAGATCGAGCCCTTCCCCGCCGTTGCCCTTGCCGTTCAGATTGTTGTGACCGACGACCCGCAGGTTTCTTGCGTCGGGTGCCGCCGTAGCGCCAGGAGTGCCCTGAGCCGTCACGCCCGGCTCTCGATCGATGAGCATGGCGAGCGCGACGCTCGCCACGACGATGCCTATTATCCGTTTCAATTGGTTGCTCCCGGGAGGCCGGCCAGCGCCGCTTGCGCGCACTCGTTGGCGACGGTGAGGTAGCGCTTGATCGAGTCGTTGCCGATCACGTACGGATGCGGATCGCCCGCCTTGCGCTTCGCCAGCGCCGGCAGCTTCGTCTTGGTTCCGTCGAAATTCGTGTGGTTGGCGATCAACACGTCGGCGCCCGACTTCACGACGATGTCGCGGAAGCGTTCGGACGAGGCGATGTACGACTTGAAGATGGCCGCATTCGGTCCGAAGTTGAAGGCGGTGCCGCCCCACGCCGCGGCCAGGTGCGTCCGGCCGTTGTCCTTGACGGGGATGAGCGTCGAAATCGTTCCCGACGTATGTCCCGGCGTGATGTACATCGTCAGCGTTGTGTCACCAAGCGTGAGCTTCTGGCCGTCGGTGGCGACCATGTCGCGCTTCGGCTTCCAGGACGGATTCTGCCGATCGAGCATGTCCCAGTCCGCTGCGGACAGGATCACGCGGCTGCCGAACCGCTGCTGCAGCAGCTTGGCGCCACCGGCATGATCGGTGTGCGCGTGGCTGATCAGCACGTATTTGATTTGCGCGGGATCGAGCCCGAGTTTCCTGAGCCCGTTGACGACTTCGTCCTCGACTGAATAGTCGAAGAGTGCGTCGACGAGGATGATGCCCTGCGACGTGGTAATCGCCCACGCCGAGTACTCGGTCATGCCGACGAAGTAGAGGTTGTCGAAGACCTTCGCGGGTTCCGCGTGCCACCCAGACGCGGGAGGCGGCGCCGGCGGAGCGGGAGGTGGTGGTGGCGCTCCCCCAGCGCGAGCCGCCGCGGTCGCGCCGCCGGTGACGGCGCCAGGAGTGCAGATCCGATCGAACAGCCCAGGATGATCCGTGCCTGCCGCGACCTTGGCGGCCGCGAGATGCGCTTGCGCGGCGTTTGCTTGAATGGCGCCCGATTGCGCGGATACGACCGGGATAAGCCCGAGTGCAAGCGAACCGGCAACAAGCAGCGCGATCAGTAGTCTGTGCACGGGGCGTCTCCTTCGATGGGAAGGATACGCCAGCCTGCTGCCTGCCGCCTACCGCCTACTTCCGTTTCGGCTTAAAGACGTGCGTGCTCTGGCCGAAGAAGACTTCCGCGCTCTCCATGAGGGTCTCGGAGAGGGTGGGATGGGGATGGATGGTCAGCCTCAGGTCCTCGGCGGTGGCGCCCATCTCGATGGCCAGCACGGCCTCGGCAATGAGCTCACCGCAGCCTGCGCCAACCATCCCGACGCCGAGGATGCGGCCGCTCTTCGGCTCGACGACCAGCTTGGTCAGGCCGTCCACACGGTCGACCGTGATCGCCCGTCCGCTGGCGCCCCACGGGAACTTGGGGACCTCGACCTCGATGCCGTCGACCTTGGCCTGCGCCTCGGTCAAACCGCACCAGGCGATTTCAGGATCGGTGAAGACGACGGCGGGGATCGCCTGGGGCTCGAACACCGACTTGTGGCCGGCGATCGCTTCAACGGCGACGCGCGCCTCGTGTGAGGCCTTGTGCGCGAGCATCGGCTCACCCGCGACGTCGCCGATGGCGAAGATCGTCGGCTCCGCTGTGCGCCGCTGGCCGTCGGTCTCGATAAAACCCTTGGCGTCCACTTTCACCTGGGTCGATTCGAGGCCGGGAATCTTCGAGTTGGGCCGGCGTCCCACGGCGACGAGGACGCGATCGAAGAGTTGCTCCTTTTCCGCGACATCGCCCTCGAACGTGACGCGGATGCCCTTCTTCTCGTCGGCGACCTTCACGACCTTCGTGTTCAGCATGATCGCCGTAAACAGCTTCTCGAGCCGCTTCTGCAACACGTTGACGAGATCGCGATCGGCGCCAGGCAGCAGGCCCGGCGTCATCTCGACGACCGACACCTTGCTGCCGAGCGTGGCGTAGACGCTTCCGAGCTCGAGGCCGATGTAGCCGCCGCCGATGACCAGGAGCGACTTCGGGATGTCGGGGACATCGAGAGCCGACGTCGAATCCATCATCCTCGGGCTGTCGAGCGCGAACGACGGAATCCGCGTCGGCGACGACCCGGTGGCGAGAATGCAGTGCTCGAAGTCGAGCTCGGTCTCGCCGCTGGCGCCGGTGATCTTCATCGAGCGGGCGCCGGTGAGCGTGCCGCGCCCCTGGATGAACGTCACCTTGCGGAGCTTCGCGACCTGGCCGACGCCGCTCGTCAGCTTGTCCACCACGCCCTGCTTGAAGGCGCGGAGCTTCTCGACCTCGATCTTCGGCTCGGTGAAGCTGACGCCCCACGCGCTTGCGTGGCGTGCTTCGTCAATCACCTTGGCGACGTGCAGCAGCGCTTTCGACGGGATGCACCCGCGGTAGAGGCAGACGCCGCCCGGATTGGGTTCTTCGTCGATCAGCGTGACCTGCATGCCGAGGTCGGCCGCGTAGAAGGCAGCCGCGTAGCCGCCCGGCCCCGCGCCAAGGACGGCTACCTGAGTCGATTGGTGTGCCATTAGCCGAAGAGAGACAGAACGAAGGGTTGTTCGATGGCCTGGACGACCCAATGCAGAAAGCGCATGGCGTCGGCGCCGTCGATGACGCGGTGATCGTAGGAGAGCGAGAGCGGCAGCAGCTGCCGCGGCTCGAAAGTGCCTGCCTGCCCTGAGCTTGTCGAAGGGCGCCACACCGGCTCGATGATGCCGCGCGAGACGCCGAGGATCGCCACCTCGGGCCAATTGACGATCGGCGTGAAATAGGTGCCGCCGATGCCGCCAAGGTTCGAGATCGACATGCCGCCGCCGCTCATCTCCTCGAGCGTCAGCTTCTTCGTGCGCGCCTTCTCGGCCGCCTGGTGCACTTCGATGGCGATCTGCAGGATGTTCTTCTGATCGGCGTTGCGGATGACGGGCACGAGCAGGCCGCGATCGGTGTCCACGGCCACGCCGATGTTCACGTATTTCTTGACGACGATCTCCTGGCTCTGCGAGTCGAGCGAAGAGTTGAACTGCGGGAACTGCTTCACGGCGGTCGCCAGCACCTTGACGAGCATCGCGGTGACCGTCAGGTTGCCGCCGGCCTTGTCGACCTGCCCGCGGTACTTCTTCCGCAGTTCCTCCATCGCGGTGATGTCGGCCTTGTCGAACTGCGTGACGTGCGGGATCGTGCGCCAGGCGTGGCTCAGGTGCTCCGCCGTCTTGCGGCGGATGCTGCTCATCGGCTGCCGCTCGACCTCGCCCCACTTCGAAAAGTCCGGGAGCGGGATCTCGCTGACGGGTTCAGCCGTGCCGCGCGCCGCGGCGGCGCCAGACGAGCCGATGCTGCTCAGGATCCGCCGCGCGTGCTCCTTGACGTCTTCCTGCGAGATGCGGCCATCCGAGCCGCTGCCCTGCACCTCGTTGATGTCGACGCCCAGCTCGCGCGCGAGCCGCCTCACCGAGGGCGATGCTGGCGCCGCCGGTCCATCACTGGGCGCGGTTGCCGCAACGGCCTTCGCAGGCTCCGCGGGCTTTTGGGCTTGCGGCCGCGCGATGGCGACAACCTTCTCGGGAGCCTTTTCAGGTTCAGCCGCTTCCGCCGGGTCTTCGGCTTCTTCGGGCTCCTCGACCTTCGTGGTCTTCGTGTCCTTCGTGGCCGCCGACTTCGTGTCCTTCGTGGCCGCCGACTCGTCCACCGTCAGGACGACGGCGCCGACCTTGATCTTGTCGCCCTTCTTGACCTTGATCTCCTTGACGACACCGGCAACAGAGGATGGCACCTCGATGGTGGCCTTGTCGGTTTCGAGCTCGATGACGGCCTGCTCGACGGCGATCGTGTCGCCGACTTTCACCAGCACGCTGGCGACGTCGCCACCGGCGACGTTCTCTCCCAGCTCGGGAACCTTGAATTCGATCATGAATTGGCGGGATTCGGCTTGTCGGGGTTAATCCCCAGATCCTTGATGGCCTTGGTGACGACCGAGGCCTCGATCGCGCCGTCCTTGGCCAGCGCGTTCAGCGTGGCCTGGACGATGAACTTGGCGTCAACCTCGAAGAAGTCGCGCAGCGACGCGCGCCCTTCGCTGCGGCCGAAGCCGTCGGTGCCAAGCGCGGTGAGCCTGCGCGGCATCCACTGGTCGATGCCGTTGGGCAGCGCCTTGACGTAGTCGGAGGCGGCGACGATGACACCCTCGGTGTCGCCGAGCATCTGCGTCACGTACGGCACCTTCGGCTTTTCGCCGGGATGCAGGCGGTTCCACCGCTCGGCCGCGTGCCCGTCGCGGTACAGCTCGTTGTAACTCGTGACGCTCCAGACATCGGCCGCCACGTTGTACTTCTCCGCAAGAATCTGCTGCGCCTTGATGACCTCGAGGAGGATCGCGCCGCTTCCCAGCAGTTGCGCGCGCGGCTGCTTCGGCTTCTTTTCCGCCGAGCGCACGCGATAGATCCCCTTGAGGATGCCCTCGCGCACGCGCTCCCCTTCGGGCATCGCCGGCATCTCGTACTGCTCGTTCATCACGGTGATGTAGTAGAAGACGCTCTCGCCTTCCTTGTACATGCGCCGGATGCCGTCCTCGATGATCACCGCGATCTCGTAGCCGAATGCCGGGTCGTAGGAGATCAGGTTCGGCACCGCCAGCGAGAGGAGATGCGAGTGGCCGTCCTGGTGCTGCAGCCCTTCACCGGCGAGCGTCGTCCGCCCGGCGGTGCCGCCAAGCAGGAAGCCGCGCGCGCGCGAGTCGGCGGCGGCCCAGACGAAGTCGCCGACGCGCTGCATGCCGAACATCGAGTAGTAGATGAAGAACGGAATCGTGTTGATGCAGTGGGTGGCGTAGGCCGTGCCCGCGGCCATGAACGAGGAGATCGAGCCTGCCTCGGTGATGCCCTCCTCGAGGATCTGCCCTTCCTTCATTTCCTTGTAGTAGAGGAGGGTGTCCATGTCGACCGGGTCGTAGAGCTGGCCCACGTGCGAGTAGATGCCGACCTGCCGGAAGAGTGACTCCATGCCGAACGTCCGCGCCTCGTCGGGAACGATCGGCACGACCAGATCGCCGATTTCCTTGTCGCGCAGCATCTTCGCCAGCATGCGCACGAACGCCATGGTCGTCGACGCCTTGCGCCCCTCAGAGCCCTTGTGGAACTCGCTGAACAGCTCCGGCAGCGTGTCGGTCTTCAGCGGCTCGCACTGCACCGACCGCGTCGGCACGAAGCCCTTGAGCTGCTTGCGCCGCTCCAGCATGTAGGTCACTTCCGGGCTGTTGTCCGGCGGACGATAGAACGGCGCCTTCGCCACTTCTTCGTCGCCGATCGGGATGCCGAAGCGGGTGCGGAACGCTTTCAGTTCTTCTTCGTTGAGCTTCTTCTGCTGGTGGGTGATGTTCTTGCCTTCGCCGGCTTCGCCGATGCCGTAGCCCTTGATGGTGCGGGCCAGGATGCATGTGGGCTGTCCCGTGTGCGAGACGGCCTCGTGGTAGGCGGCGTAGACCTTGACCGGGTCGTGTCCGCCGAGCGTCAGCTTCTTCAACTGCTCGTCGGACAGGTGCTTGACCATCTCCAGCAGCTTCGGATTGGCGCCCCAGAACTGCTGCCGGACGTAGGCGCCCGATTCGACGGCGTACTTCTGATACTCGCCGTCGACGACTTCGCCCATGCGCTTGACGAGGAGGCCGTCGTAATCTTTCTCGAGCAGGGCGTCCCACTCGCTGCCCCAGATCACCTTGAGCACGTTCCAGCCGGCGCCGCGGAAGGCCGCCTCGAGCTCCTGGATGATCTGCCCGTTGCCGCGCACCGGACCGTCGAGGCGCTGCAGGTTGCAGTTGATGACGAAGATCAGGTTATCGAGCTTCTCGCGCGAGGCCAGCGTGATGGCGCCAAGCGATTCCGGCTCGTCGGTCTCGCCGTCGCCCAGGAACGCCCAGACCTTCGAGTCTGACCGCTTCTTGAGCCCGCGATCCTCGAGGTAACGCATGAAGCGCGCCTGGTAGATGGCGTTGATCGGGCCGATCCCCATCGACACGGTGGGGAACTCCCAGAAGTCGGGCATCAGCCACGGATGCGGATACGAGGAGAGGCCGCCGCCTTCCTTCAGCTCCCGGCGGAAGTTCTCGAGCTTCTTGACGGGGAGGCGTCCCTCGAGGAACGCGCGCGCGTAGATGCCGGGGGCGGCGTGGCCCTGGAAGTAAATGATGTCGCCGTCGTGATCGTCGCCCTTGCCCTTGAAGAAATGGTTGAAGCCCACTTCGTAGAGCGTCGCCGCCGAGGCGTAGGTCGAGATGTGTCCGCCAATCCCCTCTTCGAGCTTGTTGGCTTTGACGACCATTGCCAGGGCGTTCCAGCGGACGAGGCTCTTGATGCGGCGCTCGATCTCGCGACTGCCCGGAAACGGTGACTGCTCTGAGGTGGGGATGGAATTGATGTAAGGGGTGTTGGCCGTGAATGGAGCCTTGACGCCTTTTCGCCTCGCGTGGTCGGCCAGTTCACGAAGCAGCGTGTTCACTCGCGCCGGACCGCCGGACTGGAGCACGTAGTCCAGTGACTCGAGCCACTCACGAGTCTCTATCGCTTCGATCTCTGCGGCGTCCTTCGGTGCTGTATTGCGCATGAGCCCTCAAAAACGGTGGTGCGGAAACCTCTATTGTACTATTCGTCGATCTCTTGATGAAACGGGTTTCGGGCAATCTCATCCTGCACGCCCCTGCACAAATGCGTCTTGCTGAGGTGCACGCGACAATT
>CAMCNL010000153.1 GCA_945876205.1 Candidatus Sulfopaludibacter sp. SbA3 | reverse complement strand
CTGTATTCCGGCGCCGGAGATCCTGGAATTCGACCAGCAGGGCAATCTACTGAACGCCTGGGGCCACCCGACCTACCACGAGGGATGGCCGCCCGCCGGCAGCATCCACACGGTCGTCGTCGACAAGCAGCACAACGTCTGGATCTCGGGCGGCGGCCGCGGCAACGGGATCCAGAAGTACACGCGCGACGGCAAGTTCCTCTGGGACTTCGGTCATCGCGCGCCGAGGCTGGCGCCCGGTCAGCCGGCGCCGCCGCAGAACAACCAGGAGACCGACGTGCTCGCCGGCGGCGTGTTCATCTTCACGCTCGACGAACCGGCACGGGAGATCTACCTCGTCGAAGGCAAGCGGGTGCTCGTCTACGACATGGACAACGGCGCGTTCAAGCGCGGATGGGGCGGGCACGGCATGGCGCTGAGCCAGATTCCCAACGGGCCCACCCCGCCCTACGAGTGGAAGGGCGGTCCGCCGCCCGATCTCGAGGAGTTCGCGCCTGCGCTGCACTGCGTCCACATCACGCAGGACGGCCTGGTCTACGTCTGTGAGCGCGGCATGAACCGCATCCAGGTGTTCACAAAGCAGGGCAAGTTCGTCACGAGTTACCTGATTGCGCCGAATACGCCTTCGCGCGGAAACATCTGCGACTCAGAAAAAGACGGCATGTGCGGGTCGACGTACAATCTCACCTTCTCGCACGATGCGGGACAGCAGTACATCCTGGTCGCCGACGGCACCAATCACCGCATCTGGATCCACGACCGCCACAGCGGCGAGCTCAAGGGCAGCGTCGGCAGTCCGGGACGGATGGCGGGACAGTTCTACTGGATCGACGCGATCGCGACCGACTCGCAAGGCAACATCTACACGGGCGAAGTGAGAACCGGTAAACGGGTTCAGAAGTTCGTCCTGAAGAACGGCGACGGCGTGCGCCGGATGCGACCGCTGGAATACTGACCTCAGGCAGGAATCGGAGATCGATATGCGGAATAAGGTGATTCGGGCGACAGTCGCGGCGGCCGCGGTACTCGCATTGACGTGGGTCGGAGTCGAGGCGCAGGGCAGAGGCCGCGGGGCCGGGGCGGCGGCGCCCGCCAAGCCGTCACAACCGGCGCCGAAGCGCGACCTGAGCGGCGTCTGGATGAAGGGCGCGGCGCCCGCGGGCGTCAAGCAATTCGACGGATCGGCGTGGACGCCCGGCATCGAACCGCCGCTGTCGGCGTGGGGCCTCGCCGAGAAGTCAAAGAGCAAGGCGAATAACTCCGGCGACTTCCAGCTGGACGAAACCAACGATCCGGTGCTGACGAAGTGCTACCCGCCAGGCGTGCCGCGCGTCTACTTCCACCCGTATCCGTTCGAGATCATCCAGACGCCGAAATCGGTCCTGCAGATCTTCGAGTACGACCACTTCATGCGCCGCTTCTGGACCGACGGCCGTCCCATTCCCGCGGATCCCGACCAGCTCTGGATGGGCACGTCGATTGGCAAGTGGCTCAATGACACGACCTTCGAGGTCGTGACGGTTGGCTTCAATACCAAGACCTGGATCGATCGCTCCGGCACACCGCACAGCGAGCAGCTGAAGGTGACCGAGCGCTTCCACCGTCTCGACATGGATCATCTCGAGATCGAATTCACCTTCGAGGATCCCAAGGCGCTCGCGAAGCCGTGGATCACCAAGGGCTTCTTCGAGCTGCGGCCAGGCTGGGAACTCGGCGAAATCTCCTGCTCCGGCGATTACCTGACCTGGCCGGGCGCCTAGCGCCCAGCGCCTCGCGGTTGGCAGGCCCGGCGCCCTGGCGCCGGGCCCTATCTTCCTTGACACTCCAGCGGACGCGATGTAGCGTCCGCTCATCGCTCGCCGTCCTCATTCCACACCCTCGTTCGCCAAAGGTCCGTGCGTCGGTTCCCCGTGATTTTCCTGAGGAGAAACGTCTATGAAGGCTTGGCGTCTTGCCGGTTTGCTCATCACCGTCGCCCTGATGTCCTGGCCATCCGCGGCCTGGGCGCAAGGCGCCGACAGCACCATCACGGGCGTCGTGCGCGATACGTCTGGCGCCGTTCTGCCCGGCGTGACCGTGGAAGCGGCGAGCCCGGCACTCATCGACAAGGTTCGCACCGTGGTCACCGACAGCGAGGGGCTTTACCGCATCGTCGATCTGCGGCCCGGCGCCTACACGGTGACCTTCACGCTGCCTGGCTTCAAGACCTTCAAGCGCGACGGCATGGACCTGGCGGCAAACTTCACGGCGACCATCAACGCTGACCTGACCGTCGGCGCGCTCGAAGAAACGGTCACGGTGTCGGGCGAGGCGCCGATCGTCGATGTGCAGCGCACGCAGCAGCAGGTGCAGTTCGAGCGCGAGACGCTGCAGTCACTGCCAGGCACCGGCCGGATCACCGGGTTAGCCGCGGTGATCCCGGGCGCCACCCTCGCCAACGCGACGACCTACAGCGTCGGCGGCGTCGACGACAGCGCGCAGTTGCGGTTCCGCGTCCACGGCGCGCCGGAAGCCGACGCGATCGTCGACGGCACCAACCAGGCGATCGGATCGCTCGTCTCGGGCGTGTTCATTTACAACCAGTTGACGTTCCAGGAAGTCGTCGTCGAGACAGGCGGCATCGGCGCCGACCGCTCGGTTGGCGGCGCCGCCGTCAACATCGTGCAGCGCGATGGCGGCAACCGGTTCTCCGGCGGCTTGACCTATTCTTTCACCACGCCGGATCTGATCGCCAGCAACCTGACGCCCGAGCTCGAAGCGCGCGGGCTGCGGCAGACGGCCTCGCTCAAGAAGCACTACGACCTCGCGGTCGCGCTCGGCGGTCCGATCATGAAGGACCGCCTGTGGTTCTTCTTCTCCTCGCGGCGAGGCACCACCGAGCAGGTGCAGCAGGGCAACTACTACAACAAGCTGCAGGCGACGACGCCGCTGTTCTACGAGCCGGATCTGAGCCGCCCGGCGATCTACGCGCCGTTCTCGCGTGACTACACGATGCGGCTGACGCTCCAGGCCGGACAACACCGCTTCTCCTCGTCGACGTCTTCACAGCCGAACTGCAACTGCCCATTCGGCCTGCTGACGCCGACCAACAACATCCCGACGGCGCCCGAAGCCACGGGCGAACATCACTACAAGCCGCAGATCATTTCGAGCAATCGCTGGACCTATCCTGCGAGCAACCGCTTCCTGCTCGAAGGCGGCATCACGAGCCAGAAGCAAGTCCAGACCAACCTGCGGCGGCCGGAAACGGGCGGCGTCAACCCGGTGCAGGTGCTCGAACAGGCGACCAACTTCCGCTACGGTTCGCGGGCGCTCAACACCGGCAACACCGGCTCCTACATCTACATCCCCCGGACGCAGCACCAGGGCAACTTCTCGCTGTCGCGCGTCAGCGGATCGCACCAGTTCAAGACCGGCGTCGAATATCGCTACGTGAAAACCGGCGACGCCAGCATGAACACCGATCCCAACCAGATCAACCAGGGCATGGATTTCACGTTCAACAACCGGGTCCCCGTATCGGTGCGCATCTGGGCGGTGCCGTTCGCGTGGGAGGACCACGCCGTCGAGAAAGTGCTCTACGCGCAGGATCAGTGGAGCATCCGCCGGCTGACGCTCAATCTCGGCGTCCGCTACAACGACGTCTTCCAGGAGCTCGATCCGGTGACGCTGGTCGCCGGGCCGTTCGTCCCCGAGCGCAAGCTGCCACGGGTGCCGAACCATCCGCATTGGAAGAACCTGAATCCCCGGGTGGGCGGCGCCTACGACCTCTTCGGCGACAGCAAGACGGCAATCAAGGTGGCCCTCGGCCGGTACAATCCCGCGATCCGCGCGACCGGCGTGGCATCTCCAGAACACAGCCAGTCGCCGAGCACGAATCGCAACTGGAACGACAGCTTCTTTGGCGCAGGCGATCCGCGCACCGGCAATTACAAACCGGACTGCGATCTGCTCAATCCTCTGCCGAACGGCGAATGCACCGGGCCCTGGTCTGACCGGAACTTCGGCCAGAGCGTGGTCCTCACCTCGCACAACGCGGACGATTCGAACATCGGCTTCCAGCAGCAGGATTACAACTGGCAGGGATCGGCCTCGATCCAGCACGAGCTGCGGCCGGGTCTCGGCGTCAACGTCGGCTACTTCCGCACGTGGTACGGCAACTTCATCGTCACCGACAACCTGGCGGTGACACCGGCCGACTACGATCCGTTCTGCATCACGGCGCCGACGGACAACCGCCTCGGAAGCGTCAGCGGCAAGGAGATTTGCGGGTTGTACGACATCAAGCCGGCCAAGTTCGGCATCGTCGACAACCTGATCACCCAGCAGTCGCACTACGGCAAGCGCAGCGAGGTGTACAACGGCGTCGACGTGAACATCAACGCCCGCTTCCTGAAGGGCGGACAGATTGCCGGTGGCTTCAGCGTCGGGCGCACCACGACCGACAACTGCAGCGTCGTCGATTCACCTGGCGAACCGGTGTCGGGCAGCGGCACGGCCGGCTTCGCCTTCCCGCCCACTGCGCGGCCGGGATACTGCAAGGTCACTCCGCCCTGGTCGACGGGCACGCAAGCCAAGTTCCTCGTCGTCTACCCCATGCCCTGGGACCTGCAGGCCAGCGTCATCTACCAGAACTTCGCGGGCATCCAGACGGGTGCGGACATCGTCGTGAGCAACGCGCAGATCCGGCCGTCGCTCGGCAGGAACCTCGCGGCGTGCGGCACGGCGGCCACCTGCAACTCCAACGTGACGTTTGACCTGGTGCCGCTCCTGACGATGTTCGAGCCGCGGGTGCAGCAGGTGGACCTGCGCTTCACGCGGACGTTCCGCATCAGCAGCGCGCGGTTGAAGGGCAACGTCGACATCGCGAACCTGTTCAACACGGCCGACGTCCTCAACGTGAACCGGCGCTACGGAGCGACCTGGCTCAACGTGCTGCAGACGATCGGCGGACGGATGGTGAAATTAAGCACGCAATTCGATTTCTAATAAGCAGTACGGAGTGTCCGGCGGCAGCCGGACCCTGACGAAGGGGGAATGAGCATGTCTGTTGGTCGGCGGGAATTCCTGGCAGGTGCGGCCGCCATTGGCGGCGCGTCGATTCTGAACCGGATGGGACTGATGGCGCAGGGCGGGCCGGCCGTCGCGCCGTTCCGCATCGACACGCATAGCCACTTCACCATCCCGAAGCTGTACGACCTGGCGGCGTCCCACGGGACGAACCAGGCGACGCTCAAGGATTGGAGCCCGGCGAAGATGCTGGCCGAGATGGACGAGGGTTCGGTGCAGACGTCCATCATCTCGATCAGCGACCCGGGCGTGCACTTCGGCGACAACGCCGCCGCGCGGGCGCTGGCGCGCGAGTGCAACGAGGCCGGCGCCAAGGTGGTCCGCGACAACCCGAAACGCTTCGGTCTGTTCGCGGTGCTGCCGCTGCCCGACGTGGACGGCGCGCTCAAGGAAGCCGAGTACGCCCTCGACACGCTGAAGGTCGACGGCATCGGCGTACTCTCGAGTTATGCCGGCAAGTACCTCGGCAATCCGGTCTACACGCCGCTGCTCGAGGAGCTGAACCGGAGGAAGGCGATCGTCTATTGCCATCCGTACTGCGCGGCCTGCGGCGTCTCGGCGACGCTCACCGACGCACAGAACCGCGGCGTGGAGTTCGTGTTCGACACGACGCGCACCATCCTGAGTCTGCTACAGACCGGCGCCGTCGCGCGCTTTCCAGGCATCACGTTCATCTGGTCGCACGGCGGCGGCACCGTGCCCTACATCACCAGCCGCCTGAACGGCGCGGGCGGCAAGCTACCCAAGACGACGTCGGTGACGGCGGAGCTACAGAAGTTCTATTACGACACGGCGCAGGCGTTTAATCCGTACACGCTGCCGTCGTTCAAGAAGTTCGTACCAAACTCGCAGATCCTGTTCGGCACCGACTTCCCGCTCGGCGGCGGATCCGCGGCGATCGTCGCCAAGGGCCTGATCGACAACGGCGGGTTTACTGCCGCGGAGCTGCGCGCCATCGAGCGCGACAACGCGCTGAGACTTCTCCCGCGCTTTAAGACGTAGGGCTTTGGGCTCTGGGCTTTAGGCCCTCGGCTTTTGCCAGAGCCGAGGGCCTAAAGTCCAGAGCCTAGGACTCGCGCGATCGGCCGGGCAGGTACCGCTGGTGCTGAATGCGCAGCGCGACGAGATCTGGTTGATCAATGCGCAGCTCTGTCGCGATGCGATGGATTTCGCCTTCTTCAGTGGTTGAAATGGACTGGTCTGTTGCCGCCACCGCGAACAGGCAGCGCATGAGCGCCAGCTTCTGGTCGTAGGTCGCCAATCCCGAGAACTCCCTCGCGACCAGGAAGTTGGCCGTTCCGCCAAACAGGAGGTTGCTGGTCTTCGCCAGTTGCGTCACGACCATCGCCTGGTCGTTCGACAACTGCCCCTGCTCGCGTACGAGCGCTTCCATGGCGCTGGTTTCTTCCGCCGACACGTGCTGATCCGCGTGCGCGACGCGGCCGAGGAGATACGCAAACGCGGCGAGGAAGCGCGCACGCTCCGGTTCGAGATGATCGAGCGCATTCAGCGTCTCGCGGAGCGGCGCATACTCGCGCTCGTCACGGGTATCAAGGCCCAGCCAGCTGCGTATCGACTTCAAGTGGAGGATGCTAGCACCATCACGCGGTCTGCAGGCAACGCACTGTGATGCCTCGCAACCGCCCTGAGGCCTGCAACGGCGTGCTGGCACGCCGCCTTCGCGCTCAGTCCCCCATGAGCGCAGCCATTGAGAAAGTGCTGTGAATCAGACTCCTAGATCACGGTCCATGTTTAGGTGATCGCCGGCTATCCGAGGTGCACACCGGCCTGTGACGGGCGATCAGCCGGCATCAACAGGCGATCACCGCCTCATGACACCCGATCAGATGTCCATGACAGGGGCGCAGCCGTCATGTTGCATGGGTTCTTCGCCATTCGAGGTCGTCACCGGGCATTCGCAGACGACGACCGGCCATTCGACCGTCATAATCCCGCCATTCCAGGTGCACACGGACGGCTGCCTCTATCGTTTCGGGACTGTCAGGTCTTCTGTGTCTGAGGCGGGGACTTAGCCGCTTGCGCCGTGCCGGACAGCCCTGCGCCGTTCGGAGCACGCCGCGCGCTGCGCCGTTCGGAGCACGCCGCGCGCTGCGACTTGCGCGCCGAAGCGCGCAGCGCGAAGGCGGGAGCAGGAACGCGAGTGGAGCGATTCCGCGCCGCGAGTTCGTTCCGCGTGATCGATGGCGATCGAATCAGCTCGGAAGGTGCATGCCACGACGGACGTCGTTGGCATCACCCCTTACTCGCGGCGACATCGATAGTGTACGAGCGGCAGGAGCGTTCCTGGCGTGCGTAGCCGGCGCAGGGATGTCCGGCACGGCGCAAGCGGCGTTCAACGGCATACGTAGATGGCGCGCAGGGTTACGACGGTCCGGCTAAAGCCGGACACTACGTACGACGCCGCGTTAGTCTGCGCCGAAAACGTGCCTCTCGACGACGGAAGGAACATTTTCGTTCCGACGAGCGGTGCTCCACCTTTCCAACACGAGCAATCTTCTGGGACATCGGTGAGCGGCGACACGCACCCTACGCGGTGATTGGGTGAGCGCAGGGAACAATTGCGCTGCTTTCCTGATCGCTCCCGACAATCTGGTCTGAACATCGCGGCGAACGTCGCGCTTGGATCGATCGATGCGATCACGCGGAATAGCCCGATGTTCATTGGCTGATCGTGCGCTGACCGGGCTCGCGCGTCGTCGCGATGACGTGGGACCAGTCCTTGCTCTTCAAGGTGACGTCTCGATCCTCTGTTCCCACGGAGCCCCATGCGCCTGATATCAGCACTCGCACTCATCGTCTTCATCGCTGTCCCCACCTTCGCCGAGTCTCCTGTCAAAGCGGCCGTGAAATCTGACGGTCTCGTCTACCTGAGCTCGGTGGTCGCTCCCGGCGCTGATGTCACCGCGCAGACGACGGCCGCGCTCGAGGCTGTCGCGGCGACGCTCAAGGCCGAAGGATCGACGCTCGCCAATGTGGCGAACGTCGCGGTCGTCCTCAAGAGCGCGGCCGACGGCGCCGCGGTGAACGCGGTGTTCGCGAAGTACTGGCCGAAGGATCCGCCCGCTCGCACGACGATCATCGTCGACCAGCCGCTGGCATCCGCCGGCGCGCTCGTCGAGCTGTCGGTCACGGCGGTTCCAACTGGCGGCGAGCGGACCGTCGTGCTCCCCACCGGCTGGCTCAAGCCGCCGGGGCCGTACAGCTACGGCATCAAGAGCGGCAACACGCTGTTTCTCGCCGGCCTCGTCAGCCGCAACACCACCGACAACACCAACATCACCGGTGACATGACCGCGCAGACCAAGACCGTCATGACCATGGCCGGCGCGATTCTCGGCGCGGCCGGGATGACGCTGGCAGACGTCGCCTCCTCGCGCGTGTTCATTGCCGATGCCGCCGGCTTCCAGGCGATGAATAGCGAATACCGCACCTACTTTCCAAGTGCGCCGCCGGCGCGCGCCACGGCTAAGGCGACGCTGCCGAACGCCGACTATCTCCTCGAGGTCGCAATGGTGGCCGTCAAGGATCCGGGCCGGAAGGCGATCGTTCCGCCCAATGCCGACGGCACACCCGGTCGCGCGGGCGCCAACCTGAGTCCCGCGATTCAGGTCGGCCGGCGGCTCTACGTCGCCGGCATGACCGGCAACACCCCGACCAACAAGGGGGACGTGGCGGCGCAGACGAGGGAGATGATGACGCGGCTGGGGCGCGCGCTCACGGCGGCTGGGTACACCTGGGCCGACGTCGTCGAGGCCACCGCCTTCCTGCCGGACATGTCGCAAGCCGCGCAGATGGACACGGCGTATCGCGCGGTCTTCCCGAAGGCGTTTCCCGTGCGGTTCACGATGGGCACGCCGCTGATGGGTGCCGAGGCCTCAGTCGAGATGATGCTGACGGCCGTGAAATAGACTCACGAGCGCTCCGGGTCGCCCTGGCAGTGGCGACAGCGTGTGTGCCGATCACCGCGGAGTCGGAGCGCGTCTTCGCGTAAGCAGGCCAACCTCCGACTCTTCGCGCGGGTGGAGCGCTTCCGCTAATCTTGGTGTCGGAGGGGCAATGGACATCAAGCGAAGCGGATCACAGCCTTCAGGAAGAGGGCCGGCAGACTGGTTCACCGGCACGGTCCGCATCGACCCGCTGTTTCAGGCACCGGATCCGGCGCGGGTTGCCGGGGCGAGCGTGACGTTCGAGCCGGGCGCGCGCACGGCGTGGCACACGCATCCGCTCGGACAGACGCTGATCGTCACCGCTGGCTGCGGCCGCGCGCAGCGCTGGGGCGAAGCGATCGAAACGATCCGGCCTGGCGACGTGGTGTGGATTGCACCTGGTGAAAAGCACTGGCACGGCGCCGCGCCGACAACGGCGATGACGCACATCGCGGTGCACGAACGGCTCGACGGCAAGGCGGTGGACTGGCAGGAGCAGGTCAGCGACCAGCAATACGACGGTACGTGAGCGACTAGATCCGCCTCTACAACTGTAGGCCTCGCTCAGCGCCGCTTGCGCCGTGGCGGACAGCCCTGCGCCGTTCGGAGCACGCCGCGCATTGCGACTTGCGCGCCGAAGCGCGCAGCGCGAAGGCGGGAGCAGGAACGCGAGTGGAGCGATTCTTCGCCGCGAGTTCGGTCCGCGTGATCCGGAGCGATCGAATCAGCTCGGAAGGTGCATGCCACGATGGCTGTCGTTGGAATCGCCCCTTACTCGCGGCGGCATCGTCAGAGTACGAGCGGCAGGAGCGTTCCCGGCGTGCGGAGCCGGCGCAGGGATGGCCGGCACGGCGCAAGCGGCGTC
>CAMCNL010000152.1 GCA_945876205.1 Candidatus Sulfopaludibacter sp. SbA3 | reverse complement strand
ATCGGCAGTTTGTTGTCCATGCAGAGTGAAATCGCGGTGGCGTCCATCACCTTCAACTGCCGCTCGAGCACCTGCAGGTAGGAGATCGCCGAGTATTTCGTGGCATCGGGGTCGAGCATCGGGTCGGCGGTGTAGATCCCATCGACCTTGGTGCCCTTGAGGATCACCTCGGCCTTGATCTCCATCGCCCGGAGCGCGGCCGCCGTGTCGGTCGTGAAGTAGGGATTGCCGGTACCGGCCGCGAAGATGACGACGCGACCTTTTTCGAGGTGGCGGATGGCGCGGCGGCGGATGAACGGCTCCGCGACCGCGCGCATTTCGATGGCGGTCACGACGCGCGTGACCACGTTCTGCTGTTCGAGTGCGTCCTGCAGCGCCAGCCCGTTGATGACGGTGGCGAGCATCCCCATGTAGTCGGCGGTCGCGCGGTCCATGCCGCGCGCGCTGGCCGCCAGGCCGCGGAAGATGTTGCCCCCGCCGATCACGATTGCGGTCTGGACGCCAAGCGACTGCAGTTCGCCGACGTCTTTGGCTATCCGCGTGGTGACAGCCGGGTCGACCCCGAACTGCTGGTCGCCCATCAGGGCCTCGCCGGACAACTTGAGCAGGATGCGCTTGTACTTCGGCGAGTCGGCGGAATCAGGCACGGATCGAAATTATACGTTCGATCTAGTCGTTTCCTTCGCCTACCCGGAAGCGCGCGAAGCGGCTGACCGTGATGTTCTCACCGGTCTTGGCGCTCGTCTGCGCCACGAGCTGGGCGATCGTGACGTTGGGATCGCGCACCGACGGCTGGTCGAGCAGTACGAACTGCGAGTAGAAGCTGCCGAGTTTGCCCTCGACGATCTTGTCGATCACGTTGGCCGGCTTGCCGCTGCTCTCCATCTGGGCGCGGTAGATGCCCTTTTCCTTCTCGACCGCCTCAGCAGGCACCTCTTCGCGGCGCACCCACTTGGGATCGGCCGCGGCGATGTGCATGCCGACCTCTTTGACGAGGTTCTGGAAGTCGTCGGTGCGGGCGACGAAGTCGGACTCGCAGTTCACTTCCACGAGGACGCCAATCTTGCCGCCCATGTGGATGTAGCTGCTGATCGCGCCTTGCGCCGTGGTGCGGCCCGCGCGTTTTGCGGCCTGTGCGAGGCCGCGCTTGCGGAGCAGGGTGATGGCCTCTTCCATGTTGCCGTTGGCCTCCGAGAGGGCCGCCTTGCACTCCATCATCCCCGCGCCGGTCTTGTCGCGAAGCTGCTTGACGAGATCTGCCGTGATTGCCGTTGCCATTGTGCTCAAACTCCGTACGTAGAAAGCGCCGGCCCTGGTACTCGAGCCGGCGCCCGAAATCGATTGAAACCCTTATGCGCCGGCGGGAGTGGCTTCGCGCGGACGCTGCGGACGTGTGGCGCGCGTCAGGCGCGCAGCGGCGTCGGCCGCCGCGGCCTCGTCGGCACGCGCGGCATCTTCCTCGGCGATGCGTGATTCGCGCATCCCGCGTCCACCGGTGATGGCCTCGCCGATCTTCGACGCGAACAGCCTGATCGACCGCAGGGCATCGTCGTTGCCCGGGATGACGTAATCCACTTCATCCGGATCGCAGTTGGTGTCGACGATGCCGATGACCGGAATCTTCAGCTTGCGCGCTTCGTCGACCGCGATCTTTTCCTTGCGGGTGTCGACCACGAAGATGGCGTCGGGCAGGCGGGCCATGTTGCGGATGCCCTCGAGGTTCTTGAGGAGCTTGCGCTTCTCCTTCTCGTTGCGCGCGATTTCCTTCTTGGTGATCGTCTCGTAGCGCCCGTCGGTGACCATCGCTTCGAGGTCGCGAAGGCGTCCGAGGCTGCGCTGAATCGTGCTGAAGTTGGTGAGGAGGCCGCCCAGCCAGCGCTGGTTCACGTAATACATCCCGCAGCGCTGCGCTTCTTCGGAGATGACGTCCTGAGCCTGCCGCTTGGTACCCACGAAAAGGACCGTCTTGCCGTCGGCCGCGAGGTTGGTGACGAAATCCTCGGCATTCCCAAACTTCTTCACCGTCTTGTTCAGATCGATGATGTAGATGCCGTTCCGTTCACCAAAGATGAACTCCTTCATCTTCGGGTTCCACCGCTTCGTCTGGTGGCCGAAGTGCACCCCCGCTTCCAGTAGATCCTTCATCGCGATACCGGGCAATCTCGTCTCCTTCTGTCTAACGTTTACTGAACTGGAACCGCTTGCGGGCGCCAGCGAGTCCGTACTTCTTGCGTTCCTTGATTCTCGAATCCGACGTCAGCAGGCCGTCCTTCTTCAACGCCTTGCGCAGCTCGGCGTTGAAGCTCACCAGCGCGCGGGCGATGCCGAGGCGCACGGCGCCTGCGGCGCTGTTCACGCCGCCGCCAGCCACCGTGGCGAGGATGTCGAACTTCTCGGCGTTGTCGGTGAGGACGAGCGGCCGGCGCACGTTCATGCGCTGCGTCTCGGTCGGGAAGAAGTTGGCGAACTCGCGATGGTTGACGGTGATGGTCCCGGTGCCGGGTCGGAGGAACACGCGGGCGGCGGACGTCTTGCGGCGGCCCGTTGCGTAGTATTCAATCGTTGGCAAGTTTTACGCGACCTCGATTTTCTTCGGTTGCTGGGCGGTGTGCGGATGATCGGCGCCGGCGTAGACCTTCAGCTTCCGGTACATCGCATCTCCCATTTTCGTCTTCGGCAGCATGCCCCGGACGGCCTCTTCGACCAGCCGGATCGGCTGACGCTTGCGGACCACGACGGCCCGTTCCTCGCGCAACCCGCCTTCGAAGCCGCTGTGGCGGCGATAGATCTTCTGGTCTTCCTTACGGCCGGTCAGCTTGACCTGCGCCGCGTTGATGACCACGACGTGATCCCCCATGTCGATGAAGGGGATATAGGTGGCCTTGTGCTTGCCTTGCAGGAGCTTCGCCGCCAGGGTCGACACGCGACCCAAAACCTGGCCATTGGCATCGATGACGTGCCACTGGCTGCCCGCGCTTTTCGCGCTCGGAATGAACGTACGCATGAAAAGGGAATCCTTCGCGACGCGGTCCCCACGGGGGACACCACAGTCTGGTCAGCCTACCTGTCCAGACAAAGCACTACAGCCGCAAACCCCAATGATACGGACGGTTGTCGCCACTGTCAAGGCGAGGGCCACATGTTGTGCAGCCCCGAACGTCCGATAAACAGACTCGACGGGCTTCCTAGCCCCTTCGGGCCTCCTTACAGATACGTCAGGGAACGACGGTTCTGTGACCGGCCGGCCGGGCTGGAAGCGCGATCAGCGAACCTGGACGACGGAGTTCGTCCCGTTTTCTCCGGAACTCACAAAGTTGACGTCGTGGCACGGCGGTTGCCGAGCTGGGGTCGTCCAGAGTTGCAGTTCCGGGTTCCGAGTTCCGGGTTCCGGACACGAGGTGCATGCTGTGTTTCGCAGAAGCAAGCCGATGGTGGGTCTCGACATCGGGTCGAGCGCCGTCAAGGCAGTCGAGCTGAAGCCCGTGGGGAAGTCGTACCGCGTGGCCGCGTTCGGCATGCAGCCGGTACCGCCTGACTCGATCGTCGATGGCGCGATCATCGACGCCGGCGCCGTGGCCGCCGCCATCCGTCGCATCTTCGATGGCAACAAGGCCTTCAAGGCGAAGGACGTCTGCGCCTCGCTCTCCGGCAACGCGGTGATCGTCAAGAAGATCACGCTGCCGGTGATGACCGAAAACGAGCTCAACGAATCGATCTACTGGGAAGCGGAGCAGTACATCCCGTTCGACATCCAGGACGTCAACCTCGATTACCAGATTCTCGACCCCGGTACCGGCCCCGACTCGCGCGGCAGCATGGACGTGCTGCTGGTCGCGGCGAAGAAGGAGAAGATCAGCGACTACACGAGTGTCATCGCGCAGGCCGGCCGCACGCCGGTGATCGTCGACGTCGACGCCTTTGCCCTGCAGAACGCCTACGAGATCAACTACGGCCTCGAAGTCGGCCAGGTCGTGGTGCTGCTGAACGCCGGCGCGAGCGCGATCAACATCAACATCGTCCAGGGCGATCAGTCGGTCTTCACGCGCGACATCTCGATGGGCGGCAACGCCTATACCGAGGCGGTGCAGAAGGAGCTCGATCTGCCATTCGACCTCGCGGAGCAGGTGAAGAAGGGCATTCCGGTCGACGGCGCGACGTTCGAGGAAGCCCAGCCCGTGCTGCGCGCGGTGACCGAAAACGTCCTGCTCGAAATCCAGAAGACCTTCGACTTCTTCAAGGCGACCGCGACCACGGATCAGATCCACCGAATCATGCTGAGCGGCGGCGCGTCGCGCGTCGACGGCTTCCGCGAGATGCTGCAGGAGCGTTTCAACGCCCCGGTCGAAGACTTCGATCCGTTCCGGACCGTGGGCTGGGACGCGAAGAAGTTTGGCGATCCTCTCGACGTGGCGTCGACGGCGGCCGTAGCCGTGGGGCTCGCGCTGCGACGGGTGAACGACCGATGATTCGCATCAACCTCGTCGGCGTCGATCGGCAGAAGTCGAAGAAGGCGGTCGTCTTTGATTCGGGCAAGCAGATCACGGTGGCCTGCAGCCTGATTCTCGTCGCGGCGGCGCTGGGCATCGGCTGGTGGTACTGGTCGCTCGAGCAGGCATCGACGCGCGTCGATCAGGAACTGGTGGCGACGGAGCAGGAGCGGGCCCGCCTGCAGTCCCTGCTTGCGGAAGTACGGGACTTCGAAGCGCAGCGCGGCCAGCTCCAGCAGCGCGTCGCCCTCATCGAGCAGCTGCGCAGCGGGCAGAGCGTGCCGGTGCAACTCCTCGATCACGTGAGCCGCAGCCTCCCCGAGATGCTGTGGCTGACGGCGATGAACCAGGAGGGTGAGTCGGTGACCATCGAAGGGCAGAGCACGACGCTGATCGCCTTGTCGGATTTCGTCGGCAATCTGGGAAATGGCAGCCTCCTGCAGAAGCCGATCGAGCTCGTCAACAGCCAGGTTGAGACCGTTGGCGGCGCCGCGCCGCAGAGCGGTGTCGATCTCATCAAGTTCACGGTCAAGGCGCAGCTCGCGCCCCCGCCCGGTTCTCCAGCCGCAGGGCGCGGCGCGGCTCCACCGGCGACGGGGGCGCCGGCCGCGGCGCGCTAAAGCGCGCTGACGGTCACCCGATACGCAAAATGGCGATGAATCTCAGCCTGGAGAAGCTCCCCTGGTATGCACAGGTCGGCACATTCGTCGTGCTGGCGCTGGCCGCTGTCGGCGTGTTCTGGAACTGGCACGCCCAGCCGGTACAGGCGAGCATCGACACACGCGAGGCGCAGCTGGCGACGATTCGCGCGGATATCGACCGCGGGCTCGCGATCGCCCGGCGCCTGCCCGAGTTCCGCCGCGAGGTCGGTCAGCTCGAGGCGCAGCTCGATCGCCTGAAGACGATCCTGCCCGAGGAGCGCGACGTCGCCGAACTGCTTCGCCGCGTGCAGGGAATGGCGACGCAGTCGAACCTGACCATCCGCGGCTTCACGCCACGCGCCGTCGCCACGCGTCAACTGCACGCCGAGTGGCCGATTGGGCTGCAGCTCGAAGGCACGTACCACGACCTGGGCGCCTTCCTCGAGCGCGTCAGCAGGTTTCCGCGAATCATCAACGTGAGCGGGATCAAGATCAAGGCGAATGACGTCCCGGGCAGCCAGGCGACGATTTCCGCCGAGTGCACGGCGACGACCTTCGTGCTGATCGAGCCGAAGCCAGCCACGCCAGCGCAGGCGCCGGGTAAGCCCGTGGGAACCGAATGACGAAGGGCCTGCGGCTGCTCGTGGCGTTCGCGCTGATCGTGCCGGGCGCGGCGGCGTTGGCCCAGGCGCCTGTGGCGGGTTCAGCCGCCCAAGCGCCTGCTCAGGCTGCGCCGGCGACGCCAGGGCCTGAGCCTCAGGGGTTCACCTACAGCTCCGAAGGGCGGCGTGATCCATTCGTGAGCCTGATTCGGCGCGGAGGCGCGGGGCTCAGCCCGACTGTTGGCGGCGGTGCCCGCCCGGCGGGACTCGGCGGACTCGAAACGGCGGAAGTCACGCTGAAGGGGACCATCCAGAGCCAGAGCGGCTACGTGGGCATTCTCCTTGGCGCCGATAACAAGACCTACATCGTGCGCGCGGGCGACCGGCTGCTCGACGGCACTGTGCGTTCGATAACCCAGAACGCGCTGGTCATCCTGCAGCAAGTGAACGATCCGCTCTCGCTCGCAAAACACCGCGAGGTGCGGAAGGTGCTCCGACAGACGGACGAGGCCAAGTGACCATGCGTTTCCGATACCGAAAGCTGCTCGTGCTGTGCGCCGCGATGGGGCTGGCGATCATCGCCCCGCTCATCGCCAGCGGCGATCGCGCCGACGTGGCGATGCTCAAGAAGATCGCGTCGCGCGTGACCGATCGCACGGGTCTCATCACCATCGAGGCGTCGGACCCGGTGCCGTACGTGGCATCGCAGCCCGATCCCCACACCTTCATCATCGAGCTGCGCGACGTGGTCGCGCTTGGCTTTGCCGACGGATTCAGCACTGACCCCCGGCACACCGTTTCCGCCGTGCAGGTTCAGAGCGGCCAGGCGTTCGACGGTGCGTCGGTTGCGCGCATCACGATGACGCTGTCGCAGGCGATGCGGCCGCGGGTGCGGAGCTCGCGGAATGTCATCTACGTCGAGACCGATCGCCTCGATCGCGTGACCGGTGCCGGTGCCATCAGCCCCGCGGGACCCGCCAGCGCGATCCGCGACATCCGCGTGACCCAGCGCGGGGAGGCCACCGCGATTACATTCCGCGGAACCGGCCGGCTGATGCCCTCCGGTGTCGAGTCGCCGAAGGACGGTCCGCCGCGGCTGGTGATCGATCTGCCGAATTCGACGTCGGCACTGCCCGGCGTGACCTCGGTGGCCCAGGGCCCGGTCGACACGGTGCGGATTGGGCTCAACGAGAAGTCGCCGCTGGTCACCCGCGTCACGCTCAACCTGACGCGCAAGGCTCCGTATCGCATCGAGTCGTCGGTCGACGGACAGGATCTGACGGTCGTCTTTGATGCCGCGCCGCCTTCGCTGACCGCGCCGGCGTCGACGACCCAGGCGCCGCCCGCCATCCCGCAAATGATGCTCGCGCAGACTCCTTCGCCGGCTGTGCCCGCTACGGCGCCCCAGGCGCGCCAGGTCGCAGCGGCCCAGGCGCCCATCCAGGCGCCCGCGCCTCCCACGCAGGTGGCGCCCGCCGCGCCGCCACTCGGGCAGCAGCCGCCCGTCACACAGCCGACCGCGGCTCAGGGCCAACCGACGCGCTATACCGGGGTACCGGTCAGCCTCGACTTTCAGGGCGCGGACCTGCGCGCCGTGCTGCGGACCTTCGCCGAAATCAGCGGTCTCAACATCGTCATCGACCCGACCATCCAGGGCACGGTCGACGTGGCGCTTCGCGACGTCCCGTGGGATCAGGCGCTCGACATCATCCTGCGCGCCAACAAGCTCGGATACAGCGTCGACGGGACCATCGTCCGCATCGCGCCGCTGACCGTGCTGGCGGCCGAGCAGGAGGAGCAACGGCGACTCCAGGATGCGCAGGCGCTGGCGGGCGACCTCCAGGTCTTCACACAGTCGCTCAGTTACGCGCGCGCCGAGGATCTGCGGCCGCTCATCACCGCGACCGTCCTGTCGCAACGCGGCTCGATCCAGACCGACGTCCGTACCAACACGGTCATCATCAACGACCTTCCCGACCGCCTGCAGCGGGCGGCGGCGCTCATCAGGACGCTCGACCGTCCCGAGCCGCAGGTGGAGATCGAGGCGCGCATCGTGCAGACGACGCGCGAGTTCGCACGGACGCTGGGCGTGCAGTGGGGCGTGGGGGCCCGCGCCGCCAACGCGCTTGGCAACACGCTGCCTCTCGCGTTTCCGAACCAGGGCAGCATCACCGGTCGGACCGGAATCCAGGGTGCTCCTGGCGAGACCGCCGACTCTACGGGGACGGCCGTCAACCTCGGAGTCACCGGAGCGACGACCGGCATCGGGCTCGCTCTTGGATCGATCAATGGTGCCGTGAACCTCGACGTGGCGCTGTCGGCGCTCGAGCGGCAGGGCCAGGGACGTCTGTTGTCCACGCCGCGCGTCTCGACGCAGAACAACGTCGAGGCGGAAATCACGCAGGGCGTGCAGATTCCCATCCAGACGGTTGCCAACAACACGGTAACCGTCACGTTCAAGGATGCGGCGCTGACGCTGCGCGTGACGCCGCAGATCACGGCCGCCCAGACGGTCATCATGCGGATCTCGCTGGAGAATGCGTCGCCCGACTTCAGCCGATCGGTCAACAACATCCCGCCAATCGACACGCAACGCGCGGTCACGCAGGTGCTCGTGAGCAACGGAGACACCACCGTGATTGGCGGCATCTACGTAAGCCGTGAGCAGGCCGCTCAGGACCGGACGCCGGGGCTCTACCGCCTGCCGCTACTCGGATGGTTGTTCAAGCGCGACAGCGTGACGGACGAGAGCCGCGAACTGCTCATCTTCATCACGCCGCGCATCATCAGCCTGTAGGAGTCATGGACGTGAGATCGAAGCTAACCCGCGCAGTGCCCGTCGTGATGGTGGCGCTCGTCGCGACCCTGTCGGCCGGATGCGGAGAGTTCATCCGTCAGGATCGCGCACCCGTCACCCTGCAGATTACGTCCCTCGGCGCCGGTGAACCCCTGACGCAGACCCTGCGCTCGGACGTTCGCACTAATGGCAGCATCATCGACGACATGGGCAGCGTCACCATGCAGTTGGTCTTGAAGGACCCGGGAGCCCCGGGCGCGCCGAGCGTGCCCAGCCCAATCAACGAGGTCACGATCAGCCGCTACCGTGTCTCGTTCCGCCGCTCCGATGGCCGGAATACACCCGGCGTGGATGTGCCGTTCCCGTTCGAGTCCGCCGCCACCTTCCGGGTGCCGGCATCAGGGGAGGGTTCGGCAAGCTTCGAGCTCATTCGGCACACGGCAAAGGCGGAAGCACCTCTCGCGAGTCTGGCCGCCAGCCCCGTCATCATTTCGACCATCGCGGACATCACATTCACCGGGCGGGACCAGGCCGGCAACGTCGCCTCGGTGACCGGCAGCATGGGGATTTTGTTCGGCGATTTCGCGGACCCCGAGAACTAGTCAGGAACGAAGCATGAAGACTTCAGTGTGGAATATCCAAGCCGGTGCTGTCGCCGTGATGTTCGCGGCCAGCGCGTTGATTGCCGGATGCGGCCTGAGCGGCCCAGGTGTCGATCCGCTCACCGGCCCATCGGCCCCGTCGGAGTTCGGGCTGTCGGTGACGCTGTCAGCATCGCCGGATCAACTTCCGCGTGACGGCACCTCACGCTCAACGATCACCGTGACCGTCCGCGACGCTCAGAGTCGACCGGTGTCGAACCAGCGGTTGAGCGTGAGCACGTCCGCTGGCGCGGTCTCGGAGTCCACGATCACGACCAACTCGGAAGGCCAGGCGGCGTTTTCATTCATCGCGCCTGACGCCGCCAGCGGTAACAACGAGGCGGTCGTTCGAGTGCTGCCAATCGGGGTCGACTCGCAGAGCGCCGTCGCTCGAACGGTGACGATCCTGTTAGGCGGAACAAGCAGGACGGCCCCGACGGCGTCGTTCACGGTGTCGCCGGAGGCCCCTGAGCTCGGCCAGAGTGTTGTCTTTGACGCAAGCCAGAGTGTCGACGAAGGCACGACCTGTCTGGACGCGTGCACCTATTCGTGGGATTTCGGCGGCGAAGCGACGCGCTCAGGTCGAATCGCGACCTACCAGTTTCGAGCAGTGAAGACCTACCCGGTGCGACTGACGGTGACCGATCGCGCGGGCTCCTCGGGAACGGTGACGCAGAGTGTGGCAGTGGCGCAAGGAACGTTGCCGACCGCTGCGTTTGGCTTCTCGCCGACAAGCCCAGGTCAATACCAGACGGT
>CAMCNL010000151.1 GCA_945876205.1 Candidatus Sulfopaludibacter sp. SbA3 | reverse complement strand
GTGCGCAGGGACAGTGTCGACCCACAAGTTCGCACAGCGGGCAGGTTGCCGTGTACGGGCCGTGGCCCGTCGACGCAGACGGCGCGCGGAGGCGCCACCAGACGCCGGGGCGCCAAGCGGGCCGGTCGAACGCCTCGCCGCATACAATGAGGAAATGATCCGGCGGACACTTCTGGTCCATGGCATCTTTTCGTGACACGCGCCATGGCGCCCTGGGGCTGGCGCCGATGACGACGGGTTCGAACGTGCCTGACCGCCGGCCACCCGAGCGCATCCCTGCCCCAGCCGTCTTCCTGCGCGGGGACGACCTCGCGTCCTGGGCCTTGCGGCCGACGAGGCCCGACTGGGCCGGCGGCCTGGCGGCTACGTGGACACCCGGCGAAGCGGGCGCGCACGTGCGGCTCGACGCGTTTGCCGATCAGGCCATGCTGAACTATGGAGCCACGCGAAACCTGCCCGGCGTGGAGGGCACGTCGCGCTTGTCGCCCCACCTGCATTTCGGCGAGATTGGCCCGCTCCAGGTGTGGCGTGCCGTCACCGCGCACGCGCGCGCGAAGACGGCACGGTCCGTCCCGGAAGGTGTCGAGACCTATCTCTCCCAGATCGACTGGCGCGAGTATTCCTCTCACCTGCTGCTTCATGTCCCGACGCTGCCCGAGGCGCCGCTGCGGCCCGCGTTCGCCGACTTTCCCTGGTCGGCGCACGCGCCTGGCCTCGCTGCGTGGCAACGGAGGCGCACGGGCTATCCGATTGTGGACGCGGGCAGTACCCGATGCGGTTCGTCGATCATGCGACGGCCAGGCTACGGGCGCTGGAGACATGGCAGCGGGTCAGGCACTGAGGTGGCCAGCCACTGCGACGTCCGAGAACGGACACGCGACGTGTGTGTTCGGTGGCCCTGTGGCTCCAAGGCCGCTGTGCGCTCGGTAGAATGGGACGATGCAGCATCTCATCCGGCAACTGCTGGCCGTGACGAGCCCCATGCTCGGCGCCTTTCGAGAGGATGCGCGAGCACGGACTCACCCTCTCGAACGCCTGACCCTCCGAGTGGATATGTCTGGAGCGCACGGCGTGCCGAATCGGACATGTCCTGCGTGAGGGGCGGGCTCTTGTGCGTCCGCAGTGAACGAGCCGATACGTACCGCCGCACGGGCCGCACGACCTGTGCCGCCCTGGTGTTCTCGGTCCTCTGAGGGTGCCGATGCGCCGCATCACGTTTGTCGCGACCACGCGCCTGCCCGCGTCAGCCGAGGCCGTGTTCGATTGGCACGAAGCCCCTGGCGCCTTCGAACGCTTGACGCCGCCGTGGGAACGCGTGCGGGTGATGCGGCACGAAGGTGGGATTCGTGACGGCGCCCAGGTCTCGCTGCGCGTGGGCCCGGCGCCCTTCTCGCTGCGGTGGGACCTGGAGCATCGGGACTACCAGCACGGCCGCTCGTTCACCGACCTGCAGGTGGCCGGTCCATTTCGGTACTGGAAGCACGTGCACCGGATGATTCCGCAAGGGCCGCAGGCTTCCGTCCTCGAAGACACGATCGAGTACGAGCTGCCGTTCGGCGCGATCGGATGGCTGGTCGGCCGGCCCTTCGTCCAACGAAAACTGACGCGGCTGTTTGCCTTCCGGCACGAGGTCACCCGGCAGGCGTTCGAACGCCAGACTGGGCGGCCAGCGAGAGACTAAAGGGTCATGAGGCACGATCCCATGCCGCACGTCGTCGTTGAACAGGCCGGTCCGATCGCGGCGGTGTTTGCCGCGCTGGATTCCTTCGTCGTCACGGATGGCAATCTGACCCTTCGGATCACCGATGTCTTCCTCAAGCGCCGTGGGACGATGATGTTGCTCGAAGCCGTCGTCGGCGACAAACCCCCATCACAGACCTTCTTTGTCCAGCTCGCCCAGACAGATCAGGCGATCACCGTGCGTCTGCTGCCGGCCACCGATCCCGAGGAGAAGACGTCCGCGGTCAAACGCCTCATGGCGCTCGTCGCGCAGCGTATTCGCCAGAACGTGCCGCGCCAACCTTACTCCACGGAGATCTTGGTCCCCTGCCGGGGCGGCTCGCTCCTCGCCGCAATCTGTTCGTCCAGGAGTTCCCGCAGCCCTTTCAACACTTCCAGGTGCGCGGCCTGGAAGTGCTGGCTGACCGCCTCGGACGGCGCGAGCCGACGGAGAAACGCGGTCAACAGCGGACCCGCGCCCCGGCACCCGCAGTCGCACGGCGTCTGTGTGTCGGTCTCACTCATGATGCCTCCCTCAACTCGACGACCAGCGTCGTCCCCTCGAATGTCGCCCGCCGCGGCTGCAGCGCCGCGATGCTTCTCGGCAGCTCCACGTGCCGCCGCAGTACGCCGATTTCAATCACGAGCTCGTCGCCCTTCTTGAAGAGGCCGCAGCCTCTTCAAGAAGGGCGCTCTCGGTCTCAATCTCCTTCAGACGTTTCGCGTCCGACACGCCCACCCACCGTACTGGCTTCCGAGCTCCCTGCCGCCGGCGTCGTTCCTTCACGGGCGCTCGGGCATCGACCTGCCAGAGAAGTCCCGCGATCTGTGCGTCCGTGAATCACTTGCTCATCGCCCGACCCTTTCGCTGGGCCGGACTGTGAACCAGAACGCTACCCAACGGTCGCGGGACGTCGCTGAGGAAAACTTGGAAAGAACAGTTGTGGCAAAGAGACGCGTGAACGGGGCTGGCCGAAGAAGCCGGTGGCACGCTCGAAGCGATCCAGCGTCGCTAAGGCGCTCTGCATCGAGTCTTTCTGTGTGGCTTCGAACTCCACGCACGTGATGCGGAGGGACTCGGCGGCGGCCACGTAGTGGACCACCTCGCACTCGGGGTAGTACCACACGTTCACATCTTTGTGGATGGTACCGCTCCAGGCCAGGCCGAGGCATTCGACGAACGACTCGACCTGTGCCGTCTGGTCGCCGGCGTGACTCCCGAGATCGAGGTTCACCTCGGTGCGTACCTCCGTGTCGATTCCGAGCGACTTGATGGTCAGCTGCTGCAGCTCCGCGTCGAGTCGATGGCGGATCACGAAACCCCGCGCAGCGCCGTGTTCGGTCAGGTAGTAGCGGTCCCTCACGCGGATGTTGTTGGTGCGCGTGGGCCCAAGATCATCGAGCGTCTGGCGGAAACGCGCCAGGTCGAACCCGTCAGAGACGATGAACTTGTGCTCGATCTCAGTGAAACGTAGGTCGTCCATCTCCACGTGCGTGCCTCCTGTGGCGGGGTTACATCCAGCGCTTCAGCGGTGCCAGGGCTGCCCGTTTGAACCTGAGCCTGGCAGGCTGCGCCGCGAGGCCACCCTGGCTGACCTGCAGGTTCTGCCGATTCGCCCGCAACTCGCCCAGGATCTCGAGCACCGGCGCAATCGCGCGCGGGTCACGGCTGGCGAGCATGGCCTCGGCCAGCCGGTCGTGAGCGGCATGCTCGAAGTTGTAGCTGCCGAACGCCACCCACGCCTCGTCGATGAGGATGATCTTCGAGTGCTCGCCGTGACGGTTCTCGAACACCCGCACACCAGCTCCCAGCAGTCGCGGGTAGTGGGCCGCGGCGGCGATCCAGGCCAGTTCGGTCGCCGGAAGGGCGTCCAGGTGAGAGTGGTGCACCTCGACGCGCACGCCGCGCCCAGCGGACCGCACCAGGGCGTCCACCAGCGTATCGACAGGCTTGAAGTAGAAGCTCGTAATGCTGATGGATTGCCGGGCCTGGTTGATCATCTCGACCAGCCGGTCCGTCACCACGTTCGGGCCGGGCCAGCCCAGGGGGCCGAACGGGCCCTGATGCTGGTTCGGGTCGCACATCCAGTAGTCGAAGAGGATGCTGCCCGGTGGGCACGCGTCCTCGCGGCCGAGCCGTTCGAGGTGTCGCGGGTCGACCGTGCCTCCCAGGTCGGCGTAGCTCTGGAGCAGCGTGCGGGCGATGGGGCCGCTGACGAGCACGGAATACTCGTTCCAGCCCTCGAACGACTGCTTCGTGACGTTGCTGCTCCCGAAGATGGCGACGCCGGCCTCCGAGACCTGTATTTTCACGTGATGTCCACCGCCGAGCCATCGGCCGAGCCGCTGGCGGGGGCGGTAGAGGCTGACGTCGGCGCCTGCGCGTTCGAGGTCCGCAAGGCGCGCTGCCAGTGCCGCCTTGTCCGGGGGCGACATCAACACGCCACCCAGTCGTTGCCCGAAGCCATCGATGAACAGGTGCACCCGCACGCCTCGCCCCTGTGCCGCGGCCAGCGCATCGATCAATTCGAGGCCGTAGGCGTCGTACTCGATGTAGTAGGTCGACAGATACAGGAACTCCCGTGCCACGCGAATCATCTGCAGGCGGCGTGCCCATTCGAGCCCCCGGTTCCAGAGCGGTTCCAGGGTGGTGGCGCTGACCATGCGGGCGCTACAGCCGGTAACCGCCGGCCACGTCGATGTTGGCGCCCGTGACGTAGGACGCGTCGAGCAGGAACTCAACGGCGTGCGTAATATCCCCGAGCGTGCCGGCACGGCCGAGGGGAACCCAGCGGCCAATCTCTTCGGGCGAGGGCAAGTCGATCGAGTTCTCCAGTTGCCCGGGCGACACCATGTTCACGCGGATGCCACGCGACGCGTAGGCGGCGGCCAGCGACCGGGTCAGCACGAGCAGTCCGGTCTTGCTGACGTAGTAGTCCGCGCCGTACTCGTTCGCGCGGATGCCTTCGAGCCCGGCCATGCCAATGTTGATGATGTTGCCGCCTTCACGCATCACGGCCAGGGCGTGAAAGCAGCAGTAGTACGCACCGGACAGGTTGCTGGCGAGGGTCGCATCCCACACCGCCGGGTCGAGCCTGGTGACATGCTGGGGATTGTAATTACCCACGTTGTTGACCAGCAGGTCGACGTGGCCTTCGCGCGCGGTGACGTCCTCGAAGACGACCCGCACCTGGGCCTCCACGGCGACGTCGAGCACCCGCGCTCGCGCGGTTCCGCCGTGTACCTGAATCTCCTCGACGAGCGAAGCCGCCTCGGCATCCGAGCCACGATAGAGCACAACCACCGCGTATCCGCGTCTCGCGAGCATGGCGCACAAGTGCCGGCCCAGGCGTCTGGCGCCGCCGGTCACGACAGCCACCGGTCCGGCGTGTTCCAGCCGCGCGTCACTCATGACCGGGCGCGCTCGACGCGGACAAACGAGCACGACGCCGAGGGGACGGCCGCGGGTTTGCGGACCTCGAGCCGCACCCGCTGCACCTGCGGGAACTCTGCCAGCAGCAAGCGCGCGGCTTCCTCGGCCAGCGTTTCGATCAGCTGGAAGGCGCGCTGGCGCGCCAGCCGCGCCACACCGCTGGCCACGCGGTCGTAATCGACGGCGTCCGCGATTGCATCGGACGCGGCCGGTTCCGCGAAGTCGTAGTCGAGCTCGACGTCGACGAGCAGGGCTTGTTCTTCCACGCGCTCGTGCTCGTAGATGCCGATGATGCAGTCCACACGTAGGCCCTTCAGGCCGGTCGTCCCTGTCACTAGCGTTCTCCTGCCGGTTCGCCGCGCGCTACGTGCCCGCCCTATGCGGGCCGGTGCGCTCTCCAGATCTGCTCGCGAGCCGTGGGCAGGGCAAACGGCTCACCCTCGAAGCTACCGTAGCAGGCATCCACCACGAACCCCACGCCGGTGAGGAGTTCCTGCGCCTGCGCGGGTTCGAGCCAGCTCAGACTGAGGCGCCGATACTGGCGCCGCGCGAGCAGGCCGTCGGCATCGAGCTGGTCTTCCCAGGTCACCACCCGAATCGACTGCGATGCCTCGTCGACAAGCGACGTCACCCAGAGCAGGGCATCGGCGCCGGCCGGCGTGTGGTACTCGGCTCGCAGTTGCACGCGCCGCATGTCGGCGGCGAGTGCTGGGGTCATCAGGAAGTCGTCGAAGAGGAACACGCCACCGGGGCGCAGCTCGCTGAACACGTGGGCAACGGCCGCCAGCTTGTCATCGAGCGAGATCAAATGGCCCAGACTGTGGTACGGCAGCGCGATGAGGGCCGCCGGTCGATCGAGGGTGAACGTCCGAAAATCGGCCTCCAGCAGTTTCAGGCTTGCCGAAACGCCAGCACGCACAGCGCGCTGGCGGCACAGTTCGAGCATGGGCCTCGACAGGTCCACCCCGACAACCTCGCGCCCGCGGGTCACGGCCTCGACGGCGATGCGGCCGTCGCCCACGCCAAGCTCGACCACGGGGCCATCCGCCCGCAGGTAGGCGTCGACGTAGAAGGAGAGGTTCGCCCGGGCCGCCGGTGCCGTGTCCGTCCACACGCCGTAGATTTCTGAAAACGCGTCGTATTCGGACCGCGACACCGTCACTAATACAGGATACCCCACCGAGCCGCCCACGAAAGCCGGAACGACCGCGTCCCTCCCCGTCGTCGCCCCGAAGAATCGGGTATCCGCCGAGGTACACTGCCAGACGCGCGGAACGGCGGCGGTCGGGAGAGCGGGTCTGGCCTCCTGCGGCTGTGCGGTCCGCCCTGGAGGTAAGGCGTGTCCGACAACACTGGCAAGGCGAGCACCACGCCGATCGCCGATCGAATCCGGCAGCGACTCCTCGACGCGCGCAGGAGGTTCCACGCGAACGACAACATCGCCGACTTTATCGAGCCTGGCGAACTCGACGCGCTCCAGCGCGAGGTGCAGGCCCGGCTTCAGATGGTCCTCGAGACGCTGGTGATCGACGTCAACGGCGACCACAATACCGAGGGCACCGCCGGCCGCGTGGCGAAGATGTTCGTCCGCGAGGTGTTCCACGGCCGGTATGCGTCCATGCCTCCGGTGACCGAGTTTCCCAACGTCGAAGGCCTGAATGAACTAATCATCGTCGGGCCGGTCACCGTCCGGAGCACTTGTTCCCACCACCTGTGCCCGATCATCGGCAAGATCTGGGTCGGTGTTATGCCCAATCAGCACTCGGCACTCATCGGATTGTCCAAGTATGCCCGGCTGATCGAGTGGGTGATGTCGCGGCCGCAGATTCAGGAAGAAGCCGTCATCCAGCTCGCCGATCTGCTTCAGGAGAAGATGCGGCCCGACGGGCTGGCCATCGTACTGCGCGCGGATCACTACTGCATGCAGTGGCGCGGCGTGAAGGACATGGACGCGCAGATGGTCAACAGCGTGATGCGGGGGAGCTTCCTGAAGAACCCCGACCTGCGCCGCGAGTTTCTCTCGCTTTTGAACGAGTTTAACCAATCGTGAGGACACGCTGATGCTCGTACGTTTAATCTATGCCAGCCGGTCGACCGAACCGATCGCCGACCAGGTGGTCGATGACGTGCTGGCCAAGTCGCGGGACAACAACTCCAGCGCCGGAATCACGGGTGTACTCTGCGTCTGCGACGACAACGTCTTCATGCAGGTGCTCGAGGGCGGGCGCGATGAAGTGAACCGCCTCTACTGGCGCGTGATTCACGACACGCGTCATAAGGATGTCACGCTGCTCGAGTACGCGGAGATTGCGGAGCGCAGCTTCACGAACTGGCGTATGGGACGCGTGGACCTGAACCGGATCAATGCCGGGATGCTGTTGAAGTATTCGGAGAAGCCGCGCCTGGACCCCTTCCAGTTGCCAGGCCGCGTCGCCATCGCGGTCCTGCAGGACCTGATGGCGGCGGCGCTGATCGTCGGCTAGCGCATGTGCCCATGCCGGGTTAGGTCAGCCAGACGCGGTGACCGGCCGCCGCAGTGGCGATGTCAACCCGGGCAGGTCTGGGGATCGCGCGGGGCGTCAGGATCGTCGTGCAACCGACGCTACTCCACGGAGATCTTGGTCCCCTGCCGGGGCGGCTCGCTCCTCGCCGCAATCTGTTCGTCCAGGAGTTCCCGCAGCCCTTTCAATACTTCCAGGTGCGCGGCCTGGAAGTGCTGGCTGACCGCCTCGGACGGCGCGAGCCGACGGAGAAACGCGGTCAACAGCGGACCCGCGCCCCGGCACCCGCAGTCGCACGGCGTCTGTGTGTCGGTCTCACTCATGATGCCTCCCCCAACTCGACGACCAGCGTCGTCCCCTCGAATGTCGCCCGCCGCGGCTGCAGCGCCGCGATGCTTCTCGGCAGCCCCACGTGCCGCCGTAGCACGCCGATTTCAATCACCAACTCGTCGCCCTTCTTGAAGAGGCCGACCTCGCCCTTCGCGGCAAACGGCATGGCCACGCGGACCTGGTGCACCCCGTCCCGCCGTTCGAAGGCGTACGGGCGCTCCTCGCGCGTCACGGCACAGGGGTCCGGATCGATGGCTTGCAAAACGTCTGCAAGCCGCTCCAGCCGCTCCATGCCGATCACTTCCTCCTGAAACATCGGCACCTGCCGCACCGGCACCGGGTCGAAGTAGGCATGCATTTCCTGCAGGATCTGTTGCTGCGTCCCGCGCAGGCCGCCGAGAAAAGAGCCGACCGCCTCGTCGGGCAGGACGCGGTTGACGATGATGCGATCGACGCTGAGGCCATGGAGGAGGAAATACACGAACGCGCGCTGCGTTTCCCGCAGCACCATGCGCTCGGCATTGGACACCAGCCGCACGCTGGTCACCCGGGTGTCCTGGAGAATCCCGTCAATGCCATCGAGCTTCGTGAACAGATCCTTGACGTTTGCAAAATAGGAATCCGACGGCAGCTCGACGGGTGACACGCGGTTGACGAGCGGCCGGACGGCGTTGAACACGCGGCGTTCCATGGGGAACACATGTTTCATGTACCACTCGAGCGTCGTCGGCATGGCGATGAACCGCAGCGACTCGGCCGTCGGGGCGCAATCCAGCACAATCACGTCGTAGGTGTCCTGCTTCCGGTACTGATTCACGTACATCAGCGCGCTCAGCTCTTCCATGCCCGGCAGGATGGCCAACTCCTCGGCTTCCACGTCTCCCAGCCCGGAGGTGCGCAGCACCGTCGTCAGATAGCCGGCAATCTCGCGCCAATGGCGCTTGAGTTCGATCTGAATATTGACTTCCTGGACGTGCAAGTGTTCGCGCACCTGGCAGGGATCGGCGGTGGCCGAGTCGAAGAGCCCGGCCTTCAGGGCGAATGCGTCCGCCAGGCTGTGCGCCGGGTCCACGCTCATCACGAGCGTCTTGAGGCCCGCTCGGGCCAACTGCACCCCCGTGGCGGCCGCGATGCTCGTTTTGCCGACCCCCCCCTTGCCGCTATACAGCAGGATGCGCATTACCCCTGGTCCTCCAGATACGCCTCTGCCGCGCGGCGACCCGATCGCATCGCCCCGTGGATGGAAGCGGTCTCCCGGTGATCGCCGCAGACGTACAGCCCCGAATGCACGCGAATCGGCCGTGACACTGGCTCGAGCGCCGGCGGCGTCTGATCGGGTTGCGCGTAGGGAATCCGGTACGTGCGGAGGTGGCGCCACCCGTCCACCTCGGGTCCGAACCACGACCGCAGCTGGTGACGCATGGACGACAACACGTAATCGTCGGATGCCGCCGGCATCCCCAGCATCGTGGCCGCCAGCAGCGCCGCACCCGCCGGCGCATACGACGGGGCCACGTGGCTCATTACGGCCAGGTTGTTCACTGGGCCGGCGCGCTCTCCGTCCAGCATCAGCAGCGCCTCGTCGATCGGCGCCCGGTCCGCGGCGAAGTAGACGCAGGTGCACGCGCGCGCGGGACGCGGCGCCGGTTGTCCCAACAGCCTCGCGGCCTCGGGACCTTCCGCGGCGATCACGATGGCCCGCGCCCCGATCCGTCTGCCGTCCGCCGTCCGCACGCCATCGGCATCGATCTGTGTGACTCGCGCCTGGGTCGTGATGAAATCGACCGGCAACGCTCCCGCCAGTTGGTGTGCAATGGCGCCCATGCCGGCGGCTGGCACCGCGCTGTCGCCGAGCGCAAACATCCGGAACGTGAACTCGAACATCCGGCTCGACGTCTCCAGGTCCGGATCGAACAGGACGCCGCCGAAGAACGGCCGGAAGAACCGATCGATCATCCGATCCGAGAATCCCTCCGCGACCAGCGCCGCCCGCGTGGTCCGCTCAGGACGGCTCCACAG
>CAMCNL010000150.1 GCA_945876205.1 Candidatus Sulfopaludibacter sp. SbA3 | reverse complement strand
TAGAGGCCGTGGTACACGGAAGTGCCGACGTTATTCCGATACAGGCTCACCGTCGTCTGTTGCGGATACGGCTTGAGCAACTGCGCGACCGGGATCGTCGGGTCGCCGAGTGATGACGATCGCGGAATGATGCCGAAGTAGGGATTCGGCACACGCTGCAGAAGCGACGCGCCTTGCGCGAGCTGCTCGGCGGTCAGTTGATTCAGGTTCGTATCGGGCAGGCCGACGCGCGTGATCTTCGAACCGACGTAGGCCACTTCCACAGAGATGTCGGAGGTGAGCTCCCGCTGCAGCGACGTGTTCCACTGCTGGACGTAGCCAGATCCCAGGTCACGGTCAACGGAGAAGACGCCCTGGCCAATACCGGCATCGGGCGTCAGTGCAATCGCCGCGACGCTCGGCCCCGCGGCAAGCACGAAGGCGGGGGTGATGTTGTCGAGCGTCCGCTGCGACACCGTCTGCAGGAACGGGAAGACCGGTGTCGTGAACGGCGTCGTGATGCCGGCCATCTCGATCCAGACCATCCCGTAGCCTGCCCGCGCCACCATCGTGTCGGTGAGTCGCCCGACGACGCCGAGGCGCGGACCGACGTTGAGCGTGTGGAGCTGGCGCGCCGCGCGAGGCTGGCCGTCGCGGCCCGCGTACTCGAGTGCGCGGGTCTGCAGGTTGAAGATGCCGACCTGGTCGCGCTCTTCGGTCGACGGAAAGTTCAGCGTGTAACGGACGCCGCCGTTCACCGTCACGCGATCCGACACGCGCCAGTCGTCCTGGACGAAGTACTCCTGGAAGCTGGCCCGGTTGCGAATCTCGTCCCGCTGCAGATCGATCGAGAACTGCTGCACCTGCCCGAGCAGGAAGCTCGCGAGCGGCGTGCCGGTGTTGGCGACGCCCGGCAGATCGCTGAACAGGTTGCTGAAGGTGAACGAACCCGTCGGCGATGGCGGCTGCAGGACGTTGAGGCGCTGCCAGCGAAGATCGCCGCCGAACTTGATCGCATGCCGTCCCTTCAGCCACGTCAGCGAATCGGCAATCTCGGTCACGCTGGTGCTGAAGTGGCTGGCCGTGTTCGGCGGCGAGCCGAGCTGCTGATAGCCCGCGATGAGAAACGTCGGCACGGTGTTCGGAAAGCGGGCGCTCGATGGAATGCCGGGAAGGCCCAGGGTCGCCGACGCCGTGCCGCCAAGTTCGGCCGCCGAGCGGCCGACGGTGCGCCGTGTGTCCCCGATCCGCAGCTCGTTGAACCCACTGCCGGACAACGTCCGCTGGTAACTGGAGGCAAACGACCAGGCGGTGGTGTCCTGGGGACCAAGCGTGCCCGCTGTCACCCCGCTCCCGTCCGGGAGCGGCGTCACCGGGATGAACGTTTCCTGAAACCGGGTCAGGCGGCCGAACACCTGGTCGCTGGCGGACAGGCGATGGTCGACGCGGGCGCTGAATTGATCCTGATCGACCGACTCATTGTCGAGGCGCCGGAAGTTATTGGCGGTGCCGGCGCCGGTCGGCAGCGGATACCGTTCGAGCAGCACGCGCGCGACCGGATCCATCCGCGCCAGCGGAATCGTGTTGCCGGCGAATGGATTGCGCGCGGAGCCGGCGGTCGTGGCCGGGTCGTAGACGAGCGGCACGCGTCCGCCGATCGCTTCGGTGAACACGCCCTGGCGCTGGAGCAGCGTCGGGACGGTTGAGATGACGGTACGGCCGATCGTCTGGCGCTGGCCCTGGTAGTCGACGAAGAAGAACGTCTTGTCCTGCCGAATGGGTCCGCCAAACACGCCACCGAACTGATTGCGGCGGAACGTGGGCTTGACCGGATTGGCCGAGGCAAAGAAGTTCCGCGCGTTCAACGCCTCGTTGCGGAAGAACTCGAACGCGGTGCCTCGAAACGCATTGGTCCCGGACTTGGTCGTCAGGTTGACGACGCCGCCGTTGAAGCGCCCGAACTCGGCGGGCGCACTATTGCTCTCGATCTTGAACTCCTGGATGGCGTCGACGTTTGGAAAGAACGCCACCTGCCCCGGCTCCGGCTGCAGCACCGAGATCCCGTCGAACAGGTATTCGTTGGTGCGCGGCCGGCCGCCATTGATGCGCGGAAACGGCGCGGCGGGCGGCGGCGGCATCGCCACACCGGGCGCAAGGGTCGCGAGCGCGATGAAGCTCCGGCCGTTGAGCGGCAGGTCGACGATCCTGCGGTTGTCGACGACCTGGCCGAGGCTCGAGGTCTCGCGAAGGAGCGGCGCATCGGCCCTCACGGTGACCGCCTGGGCGATCCCGCCGAGCGCGAGCTGCAGATCCAGTCGAACGGTCTCGCCGGTCGCGAGCTGGATGCCGTCGCGCGTCAGCGGCCGGAATCCGCTCAGCTCGGTCCGGACCCGATAGGCGCCTGGTGCGAGGCCCGCCACCGTGTAAACACCGTCGGCGCCACTCACCACCGTCCGCGACCGATTCGTGTCGACGGCGATGATCGTCACGGCGGCGCCCGGGAGCGGTGCACCCGCCTGGTCTACCACGCGTCCCGCCAGCGTCCCCGCGCCGATCTGCGCGGCGGCCGGCGCGCCGATCGCCAGCAGCAGCCACAGCCACACGCTCATACGTCCGACGCCACCAATGCCGCGCATCCAGTCTCCGCGACACTTAGAACAGACGACGAATGTCTTCGTCATCGGACGTGAGGACCCGCCATGAATAGGTCTTGATCACCACCCAGACGCGGGTTCCCTGCGCCAGTTGGAGCGACTGGCAGGCACCGGGCGTGAGATGCACTTCGAGGTCGGCACCCGCAGCGATGCGCGCGATCACCATCGGCCCACGGCGCTCGAGGGACATGACCTCTCCTTCCAGGAGATTGCGCGCACTGAGGTTGCGTGGCCGTTCGGTCGCGACCATGACATCCCCGGCCCGCACCGCGATGTGCACCTGGTCTCCCACGGCGGCTCCGGAGAACGGAACCTCGATCTCGGTCTGTCCACCGATGACACACGTCATGGTGCCCTCGGTGGCGTTGGCGGCGCGTACGTCGGCGCGAAAGACGTTCTCGAATCCGGCGATGTTGGCGACGCCGAACCGCGCCGGCGCATCGAGCACTTCATGCGGCGTTCCCCGCGCCTCGATGCGGCCGCCCTCCATCACCAGGATCTGCTGGCCAAGCTCGAACGCCTCGCGATGGGAGTGGGTCACGTAGACGATCGGAATCGGATCACGACGATTCCATGCGCGCAAATCTTCCATGATCAGCGTCTGCGTCCCGTGATCCAGGGCGGAGAGCGGCTCGTCGAGCAGCAGCACCCGCGGGGCGGTCGCCAGGCATCGCGCAAGCGCGACGCGCTGCTGTTCGCCTCCCGACAGTTGCGCCGGCTTGCGCCGGCCGAGACCGGCGATGTTGAACCGCTCGAGCATCTCGCGCACGCGCACGTCCCGCGCCGCGCGGTCGACGGCGGCGAGGCCATAGGCGATGTTCTGCTCGACGGTCATGTGCGGGAAGAGCGCGAGATCCTGGCCGAGGTAGCCAACGCGCCGCTGGTGTACCGGGACGTTGATGCCGCTCGCCGTATCGAGCAGCACCGAGTCGCCAACGGTCACGCGCCCGGACGCCGGACGCAGGAACCCGGCGATCGCGCGGAGGACCGTGGTCTTTCCGCTCCCCGAGGCACCGAAGAGAATCGTCGTCCCGGCGTCTGCGTCGAAGTCGACGTCGAGCGTGAAGCCGCCCGGCTGAGCGGCCCGAACCGAGACACGCAGCATCACATCTCGGGCTGCACGCTCCAGACGCGGTGATTCAGCGCATACACCAGCGCGAGCACCACTCCGGAGAACGCAAAGAGGACGACCGCGGTCGCGTTCGCGCGCGCGAAGTTCAAGGCCTGGACGTCATCGTAAATCGCAATCGACACCGTGCGCGTGACGCCGGGGATATTTCCGCCGACCATCACGACCACGCCAAATTCGCCAATCGTGTGCGCGAAGCTGAGGACGATGCCGGTGATGATGCCTTTGATGGAGAGCGGCAGCATGACGCGCCGAAAGGTGCGCCACGGTGAGGCGCCGAGAATCGCCGACGCTTCGAGCAGCTTCCGGTCGACCTGTGAGAACGCCGCCGTGAACGGCTGCACGGCGAATGGAAGGCTGTAGAGGACGGACGCGATCGCCAGGCCCTCGAAGGTAAACGCCAGTCCGTGTCCGAACCATCTCGACCACGCGCCCCCGAGCGGACTCCGCGCGCCGATGGCCAGCAGCACGTAAAAGCCGAGCACGGTCGGCGGCAGGACCAGTGGCAATGCCACCACCGACTCGACCAGGAACTTCCAGCGCCAGCGCGACAGTGCGAGCCAGTATGCGAGCGGTAATCCGATCACGAGCAGGGAGAGCGACACGACCACCGCGAGTCGCACGCTGAGCAGCAGCGCCTGGACGTCCATCAGCGCGCGACCGGCTCAAACCCCATCGTCCGCAGATAGTCGCGGCTCGCGGGCTGCTGCAGGAACTGCACGAATTGACGGGCGGCGGCGGGATTGCTCGCCTGCTTCAGCCAGAGCGCCGCCTGCTCGATAGGGGGATGAAAGGTGGCGGGGATCTCGACGTAGTGTCCGGCGGCCCGCAGCGCAGGCCCGAGCGCCAGCGACAAGGCAATGATGCCCACGTCGGCGTTTCCCGATTCGGCGAATTGCGCCGTCTGCGAGATGTTCTCGCCGAGCACCAGTCGCGGGCGCACGCGCTCGTAGATCCCTTCGTGCCTGAGCGCTGCAACCGCCGCGCGGCCGTATGGCGCGTGTGCCGGGTTGGCGATGGCAATCCGCCGCACCGCCTCCACGGTTAGTCCCTTCAGTCCTTGTTTCACATCCACCTTCGAGTCGTTCCTGCTCCAGAGCACGAGACGGCCACGGGCGTACGCCGCCAGCGCATCGCGGGTACCGAGTCCCAGTTCGACGAGGTGGCGCGGGTACTCGATGTCGGCGGACAGGAAGACGTCGTAGGGGGCGCCGTTCTGGATCTGCGTGGCGAAGTTTCCCGACGACCCGAAGATCGTCTGAACGGTGAAGCCGGTGACGCGCTCGAATCGCGCCGCCAGCTCCGGCAGTGCCACCTGCAGGTCAGCCGCCGCCGCAATCCTCACGTCCTGCGCGGCTGCCGGCGCGGCGCCAAGGAGCACGCCGATGAACAACGCAAATACGGCCCGCATCCGCTGATTTGTACCGCATATGGCCGGATCAAATCAATATGGGCCGATTTTGTGACCCTTATTGAGCCGACGTATCATCTCAGCGTCCGGACGTCCTGTCCACATCGAGGAGTCGAATGGCACTGATCACGATGAGAGCTGCGGCAGAGCGGCTTGGGGTCGGATACTCCACGCTCAAGCGATGGGTCCACACCGGTCGGGTGCGCACGACCCGGACCGAAGGCGGTCACCATCGCATCTCGGACGCCGAGATCGACCGCATGACGGCGCGGCAGCAACCTGACGATCGCCAGCGGGCTCGCCCGCCCGTTGCCGACGAGTCGCTCGGGGGGTTGAGCGCCCGCAACCGTCTTCACGGATTCATCGAGGAGGTTCGCATCGACGGCCTGCTCGCGCAGGTGCGACTACGGGTCGGCGATCAGCGGCTGACGGCGGTGATCACCGCCGATGCCGTGCACGCCCTGAAACTGCGCCGCGGCAACGACGCGATCGCGATCATCAAATCGACCGAGGTGATGATCGCCACCCTCGCGAAAGCAGAATCGAAACCGAAGGGACGAGCGAAAAAGTGAGTCACTGCCTCGCGCAGCACGCCAGGCCCGCCACCGCACCGGGCGTCGGCACGCAGCAGCCTGTCTTCCGCTGAAGCCGCACGGCGTCACGGTTCACGGTATCGATGTGCGTCAGCGCATGGCCTACCGCGTCGGTGATGGCCGCCAGCACCGGATCGGTCGGCTTCCCCAACCGATAGTGGATCCAGAGCCCCTCGCGCCTTGTTTCCACCAGCCCGACCCGCCGCAGATACGCGAGGTGCCGTGAGGCTTTCGACTGCGGGATCTTCAGGCTCTCGTGGATGTCGCAGACGCAGATCTCGCCGGCCAGCAGGAGCCCGAGAATCCGCAGGCGGGTGTCGTCCGCCAGCGCCTTGAACAGCGCTTCCATCTGATTGAGCTGTTGTTGGGCCATATATTTGCCTTGACAAATATAACATGCGATCCCTACAGTGTCTATATTCGCGTTAACGAATACAGGAGGCGCACAATGTCAGACATCAAGCAGGCCGTACGAGAGAAGTACGGCGCGATCGCAAGCTCGGTGACCAACGCGGCGCTCAACACCGGCTGCTGCGGGCCGACAGCGTGCGGCTGCGGCGATCCAATTTCCTCCAACCTCTACTCAGACCTGGAGACCAGCAGCCTCCCGGCCGACGCCGTCACGGCGTCGCTCGGATGCGGCAACCCCACTGCCCTGCTTGCGCTCGAGCCCGGGCAGACCGTGCTCGACCTTGGCTCGGGCGGCGGCATCGACGTGCTGCTCTCGGCCAAACGGGTCGGCCCGACCGGCAAGGCCTACGGACTCGATATGACCGACGAGATGCTCGCCCTCGCGCGGGAAAATCAGCGAAAGGCCGGCGCCACCAACGTCGAGTTTCTCAAGGGGACGATCGAAGCCATCCCGCTCCCCGACAACTCGGTCGACGTCATCATCTCCAACTGCGTGATCAACCTGTCGAGCGACAAGGACGCCGTGCTGCGCGAAGCCTTCCGCGTGCTGAAGCCAGGGGGGCGCTTTGCGGTCTCTGACGTGGTGGTGCGCGGCGAGGTGCCTGCCGACATCCGTCGCAGCATGGAGCTGTGGGTCGGCTGCATCGCCGGCGCACTCGAGGAAACCGACTATGCCGCCAAGTTGACGCGAGCCGGTTTCGCCGAGGTCACCGTCGAACCGTGGCGAATCTACAAAGTCGACGATGCGCGGACGTTTCTGACGGAGAGCGGCGTGGACGTCGACCGGCTCGCACCGGAAGTCGACGGCCGCTTTGCCAGCGCGTTCGTGCGGGCGCGCAAACCCGAAGCGAAGAACTGCTGCGGTCCGACGTGCTGCGCGTGACGCCCGTGAGAGCCGAATCTGGCCTGAGTGTCGCCGGGCGCCTGTCATTCCTCGACCGCTACCTGGCGGTCTGGATCTTCGTGGCAATGGCCCTGGGTGTGGCCGTTGGCTACCTGTTTCAAGCCGGGGTCGAACGGTTCAACGAAGCCCTGACCGTCGGCGAGCACACGAACCTGCTCATCGCCTTCGGGCTGATCCTGATGATGTACCCACCGCTGGCCAAGGTGAATTACGAGCTCATGCCCACGGTCTTTGCCAACTTCAGGATCCTGGGGCTGTCGCTCACACAGAACTGGATCGTCGGCCCGGTCGTGATGTTCACGTTGGCGGTTGTGTTCTTTGGATTTGTCGCTCCGACGCTGCTTGGACCCGATCCCCGCTGGGGTTTCTACATGGTGGGGCTCATCCTGGTTGGCATTGCCCGCTGCATCGCCATGGTGCTGGTGTGGAACCAGCTGGCCCGGGGCAACAGCGAGTACGCCGCCGGGCTGGTCGCGGTGAACAGCGTGTTCCAGATCGTCACGTTCAGTCTGTATGCCTGGATCTTCGTCACGGTGCTGCCGCCGCTCTTCGGATTGCAGGGCATGGCCGTCGAGGTGAGCATCGGAGCGATCTTCGGCAGCGTGATGATCTACCTGGGGATTCCGTTCGCGGCGGGAATACTCAGCCGGGTGACCCTCGTTCCGCTGAAGGGACGTGACTGGTACGACAACGTCTTCGTGCCAATCATCTCGCCGATCACGCTGGTCGCGCTCCTGTTCACAATCGTGGTGATGTTTTCGACACAGGGGCAGCGAATCGTGTCTCAGCCGCTCGATGTGCTGTGGATTGCGATTCCGCTCAGTGCCTACTTCGGCTTCATGTTTCTGATCAGCGTCTTCATGGCGTGGAAGCTAGGGGCGGATTACTCGCGGGCGGCCACCCTGGCCTTTACCGCCTCGGGCAACAACTTCGAGCTGGCCATAGCGGTGGCCATCGGGGTGTTCGGTATCGCCTCACCCATCGCGTTCGCCACGGTGGTTGGCCCGCTGGTGGAGGTGCCTGTCCTGATCGGGCTGGTCCACGTGAGCCTGTATTTCCTGCGCACGATGTACGGAGGCAGGGTCAGCGACGATGGCGTGGAACCGGCGATATAGGTTCCAGTCTCTCCAGCATCAGTCGCCGTCTACGACGTAGCTGAACACCTTCCACGCACCGCCCTTCTCGATCATCGACCCGCAGACTCGTAAATCGAGATCCGCGCCAGCGGCATCGCGCACGTGGAACGTCGCCGCGCGGCGCACTCTGTAGCTCTCGTAGGCGGTGTCCTCGCCAAACGTGACCTCGCGCAGGGTGTATGCCTGCCCTCCGTGGGCACGAAGGGCAGCGCCGAGGCCCACCTGGCTCTTCTGGTGGAGGTCTCCCCACACATAGGAAAACGGCAGGTTTCGCTCCGGCCGCGCCGCAGGCAGTTCCGGCCAGACGTGATCGCGGAATTCCTGCTCGTTGAGCGCGAGCGCCTCGAGTGCCGTGCGATCCTTCCTCGCAAGGGCGTCCAACACCGAAGTCGCCAGCGCCTCAGGGGAAGACTTCGTATTGGCCAGCGGCGGCGTCGAACGGCATGCCCCACTCGCGCAGCATGCCAGTACGCCTGCTATGAAACGTCGTCGGTTCATCCGGTCCTAGCGTACACAAGAACGGCGGGCCCCTGAGGACCCGCCGTGTTGAATAATCGCTCTCTCTGCGGGTGACCGCGCCTAGTTCTGGGGGAACGACGTCCAGCCGTCCATCCAGTTGGCGCTCGGCGCGGGCGCCACGGCGCCGATATAGGTGACCGCCTCGAAGAAACCGTCGTTCGGCGGCTGAATCGGCGCCAGTTGACCGCCGGCCAGCGTGGCGATGCCGCTCGGCTGGAAGTTCGGCGCCGCGTGGTTCGAGCAGGCTGTGGTGGAGACGCCGGGCTCTACGCCCACGCGGATGTTTGGAAAGCGGCCGCTGTTGATGTAGGTCGTGACGCTGGCGTGCATGTTGGTCGGCATGCCCCACGCCACACCCGCGCCCATCTGCGACGTGCCATTGTCAACCTGACCCGTCGTCGCGGTGTTGCTCGTTTCAATCTGGAATCCAACCGTCTTGAATCCCGTGATCAGGAAGTTGCGAATCGTGAACGCGGTGCCGCGACGAAGGTTCGCGGCTCGCGCGCTCTCACCGCCCTCGTTGCGATCGGGATCCCCGCACAGGGTGATGTTGTAAATCTGTGGATTCGACCGCGGTAGCGCGTTGTTGTTGAACTCGTTGTCGTCGGCTTCGATGCCGTTGTCGGCATCATCGCCGCGCTGCGTGATGGCGATGAACTGCGCCCGGCCGCGCCAGCCAAACGTCCAGTCGAAGGCATCGTCGGCCGCATTCGACATCACCGCGTGCTTGACGTCGACCGTACCGCCGAACCACTCCATCGCATCGTCGCGGCTCATGTGCGCCTGCACGTATTCGACTTGCGTCCCGCGCCCGATGCCCTGAAACGCAATCCCGTTGAGCTCGTTATCCGGACTGAACTCGACACCGGAGAACTCAACGCGCACGTACCGAAGCGTGCCGCTGTTGTCGTTCTCATCGGTGCCGCCGTAGACGCCGGTGTCGCCTTCGCCCGCGCCCTCGCCGCCTTCCAGGTTGACGGGCGCGCGGCCGTTGAGGATGAGCCCTCCCCAATCGCCGCGATTCCGACGCCCAATCGGCTGGTCACTGGTGAACACAATCGGCTGTGCCGCGGTGCCGATGGCGTTCAGGCGGCCACCGCGGAGCACGATCAATGTCCCGACGCTGCCAGATTCCCCGATGATCCTGGTACCAGCCTGGATGTTCAGCGTCGCGGCCTGACGCACGAACACGGCGCCCCGCAGGACGTAGTAGTTGGTATTCACCCAGGTCTCGGTTCCAGTGACTTCACCGCTGACGACGACCACCGGCTTGTCGATACCGGGCACGTTGACGGGCGGTGCCTGTTCGGTCGAGACCTTGACCGCGGGCACGGCGGCCATCAGGCCGGCGACAACCGCGCA
>CAMCNL010000149.1 GCA_945876205.1 Candidatus Sulfopaludibacter sp. SbA3 | reverse complement strand
GTCGTGTACTTCGCGTGATCGACCCGCCCGCCAAATTGCACCGTGACGTGCGGCCACGTCACTTCCTCGTAGAGAAACGCCGCAAGCGAACGCTGGTCGGTCGCAGGCGAGAGTGCCTCCTCGCCGGAGGCGCTGAAGGCCCGGTTGAGCATCCACGCGCCGACGCTGCCCTTCATCCGGCCGACCGCGCGGTGCGCCCCCATCAGCTCGATCTCCTCGGTGTTGTTCGCGAACGCCGTGTCGACCTCGCCGAGGTTCAACTCGTCGTGCTTGTAGCGGCGCACCGACAGCGTGGCGCGGTACGAATCGAACGGGCCCGTCAGGTTCTGCGCACCGCCGCGCAGCGTAAACGAATGCTTGCGCGGGGTGAGATTGATGTTGCCCTCTTCGACGAGGGGGATGCCGTACTTGGTGTCATCATAGGAATAGTTGGCGCCGAAATAGCCCTTGCCACCGGTCCACCCCGCGCCGACGGTACCGAACCCGCTGCGCGACTGGGAATTCTCCATCTTCCCTTCCGGCGTCCTGACATCGCCTGAATGACGGCCGCCGCCGCCGACGTGCAGCGCGACGGTGCCGTTGCCGATGTGCATGTCCGCCGCCGCGCCGGCTTCGGTCGCCGCCGAGCCGAAGTCGACGGTGAAGTTGCCGTTGGCTCCCATCACCGGACTCGTCGCGATCTCGTCGGTGATGACGTTGACGAGGCCGCCGATGGCGTTGGCGCCGTAGAGGAGCGTCGCGGGACCGCGCACCACCTCGATACGTTGCGCCGCGGCCGGATTGACCGTCACGCCGTGGTCACCTGATTGGCTCGAGAGATCGCCCAAGCGCTGCCCGTCCTGAAGGATCTGCACCCGATCGCCATCGAGTCCGCGGATGACCGGCCGGGCAGGCGCCGGTCCAAAGCTCCGAGACGCCACACCAGGTTGGCCCTCCAGCGTGGCGCCGAGCGACATCTCGAGCTGCTTCGACAGCTCCTGGCCGGCCAGCACCGCCGTCGGCTGAAACTGCTCGAACTGGCTGCGCGCCTCACCGGTGACCGTCGTCACCTCCTCGAAATGCAGCTCCGGATCGATCCTGATGTCCATCGGCGTGCCCGCGGTGGCACCGACGGTGACTTCGCTGCGGCGGGTCGAGTAACCCTGTGAATGCACGGAAATGTGATACGTGCCCGCGGGCACGTTGGCGAACGTAAAAGAGCCATCGGGTCCCGACATGACCTGGCGGTTCAATTCGTCGATCTGGACGGTGGCGCCTGAAATAGCGTCACCCGAGAGTGAGTTCAGCAACTTACCTGACAGCGTGACGCCGGTCTGAGCCGCGGCGTTGGCGCCAAATGCCAACGTCGCGACCAGCACGGCGTACGCGAGCGAACGCGTACATGACTGCATGGTCATCTCCGGAAAATGAGTTGTCGAACGAGTGGTTACGACAGGACCGGAGAGGCGGGCGGTGAGCGGAGCGGCGGCTGCGAGGATGGAGCAACGGTCGCGGCCGTGAAGATCTCGACATTGATCCAGATTCCGGTCGCGGCGACCGGGACGGCAAGGAACACGACCGCGCTGCGAGGGCGGAACGATCGCGCCCAGTGGCAGACGAGGCAGTGAAGCGGAGGAGCCTCGGGAGCGGACGCTCCCGGGCTGATCTGGTGTGCGGACGCGTCGTGGACGACAACGACGAGGCATTCGTCGTGGCAGTCGTCGGGATGGACGCCCGCGAGCGAGATGCCGAGCGACGCCAGCGACACAAGCACCGCGACGGCGATGCACGACGCGCCCGCGCGAAATCGCTTCAGCATCACGCAGAAACAGGCCGGCGAAGGATCGGCCGCACCAGCGCCATCAGGATGAGCACCGCCCCAAACGTGCACACGATGGTCGCGCCCGTTGGCAAGTCGAACAGCACCGAGAAGTACATCCCCAGCATCGAGACGACCGTGCCCATGATCCACCCGATCGCCAGCCGCGGTCCGATCTTCTCCGAGTACAACATCCCGCCCACCGACGGCACGATCAGGTAACAGAAGACGAGCAGCACGCCCGCAATCGCCACCGACCGTGTGACGACGAAGCCGAACGACGCGTAGAAGAGGAAGTCCCAGAACCGTACCGAGATGCCCCGCGCGGCCACCGCCTCCGCGTCCATCGAGATCTCCAGGAATCGCTTCCTGAAGATGTAGTGGAACAACCCGATCGCGACGTAGATCGCGGCGGTCAGTCCCACCTCCGGCCACTGCACCGACAGGATGTTGCCCACGAGCATGTCCCGCAGGTGCTCCGCTTCTCCGGTCGCCTTGCTCAGCGTGAGAATCACCGCCGCTGAGGCGACGGCGTAGGAGATGCCGATGATCGCTTCCTGCGGAATGCGCGCGGAATGCCCCTTGATCATCGAGAAGATGACCGCGCCGATCAACGTGAACCCAAGGCTCATCCAGTAGACCGACGGGTTGTTGGGGTCGGAGCCCTGCCAGACGGCAATCGCGGCGCCGAGCGACGCAATCTGCGCCAGCGACAGGTCCACGAAGATGACGCCACGCTCGACGACGTGAAGACCGAGATAGGCGTGGATGCCCGCGATGATGAGACTGGCGACAATCGCCGGCGCCAGGAACTGCAGGATCGACCAGTCCACGTTACTTCCCCGTAACCTGTTTGAGTGCGGTCGACAGCAGGTTCAGGTCGTAGTCGAACAGTTGAAGGTAGTCCGTCACCTGCTTCTCGCCGCCGACCGACGGCGCCAGCACGACGACCTTCGCGCCGGGCACCTGGTTGGCGATCGCCTGCGGCGTCTTCAAGTCAAAGTACGGCTCGACGACAATCAGCTTTGCGCCCTGGGCCTTCATATCGGCAATCAGCTCGATGGTATGCGACGGCGACGGTGGGATGCCTGGTTTCGGTTCCACGTATCCCATCACTTCGAGGCCGAAACGCTCCATGAAGTTCGGCCAGGAGCGGTGATACGTCACGATCTTGGTGCCCTTGTACGGAGCCATGGTCGCGTCCCAGCGCTTCTCGGCGGCCGCAAGACGCGCGTCGAAGTCGTCGTAGCGCTGGGCGAAGAACGCCTTGTTCGCCGGCGAGAGCTCGCTCAACTTATCGCGAACGGCCTGTGCGATCCGGCGTCCATTGCCCGGCTCGAGCCAGTAATGCGGATTGCCGGACGGGTGCACGTCACCCATGGCGCGCGTGATCTGGGTGGTCGGTATCTCCAGGATGCGGACGTTCTGCGAGGCATCGAGGTAACCGTTGGCACCCGGCTGGATCTTCGCGTTGCGGCTGCTGTTGAGGAGCGGCGGCAGCCAGCCGATCTCCAGCTCGCGGCCGATCGCGATATACAGGTTGGCGCGGCTCACCGCCAGGATGAAGCTCGGCTTCGGCTCCACGAAGTGCGGATCCTGATAGCCCTTCGCGAGCGCGGTCACCGACACCTTGTCGCCACCGACCTCGCGGGCGATCGACCCGAGGTCTTCGGTCGACGTAACGACGTTCAACTTGCCCTGCGCGTATGCGGGCGATGCAGCGACGACAGCCGCCGCTACGGCCAACGCGATGATGAAAGCTCTGATTCTCATAAATGCTCCAACATGCCGGGTCCCCCTAGAAGGGATGTGCACCGTGCGCGCCAATGGAAAACATGAACTGGAACAGGAATTCATTGGCGTTTTCGCCTCCGGCATAGCTGGTACGGCGGTACTGACCCCTGACCTGGCTGAACTCGCTCGGCCAATAGGTCAACAATAACGACCCGCCGTCGTCTCGAAGCGACGCGTCGTCGGCGCGCTCCGAGCGGTCGTAGCGCGCGCCGGCGAACCAGCGGCGCCCGAATTGGTAGTCACCCGAGACGTAGTAGCCGAACGCCTTTTCGCGCCCGCCAAACTGGTCACGACGGCTCCAGAGCAGCTCCGAGCGCCCGATGAACGAGTTGTAGATCGCACGGCGGAGCGGCCGCCACCGGAGCGTGGCGTCCACGCCCCAGAGGTCCGTCACGAACCGGCCCACGTCTTCGTCGTTCACGATGCCGGCGGTGTTGTGTCCCCGCGCGTACGACGCGCCGAGATCCACGTTGGTGCTCTCGCTGAGATCCTGATAACCGCGGACGCGGCCGACGTAGCTCAGGTCGCCACGCCTGCTCGAGCGGAACAGCTCGCCCGAGTCTCCGCGCGAGACTTGTCCAGTCGCTTCGAGAAATATCCACGGGTTCGGGATCAATCGCGCGACGGAGATGCCGGCGTCGCCGATCCCCTCTTCCCCGTTGACGAGGTTATTGGTCGCGATCGGGCGATCGCTCCAGGGCAGCGCGTGGTTGTGCAGCGTGTTGACCTTGCCAAAGGGTGCGCGCAACTTGCCGATCTTGGCGAGGAGCCCTCCCGGCAGCGTCCCGAACGTCAGGTAGCCCTCTTCGATCTCGACGCCCTCCTCGCCGAAGGCGAGGAAGAAGTCAGCGCGCGCATACGGGTCGACCACCGCCTGGAATGACGCTTCGGCCTCGTGCATCTCGAGAGCCGGGCTCGGGTTGACGCGATTGCGCCCCGCGGCACCGAGAAAATCGCCGATGACGGCGATGTCCGGATTGAAGATCTTGGATGCGGCCGATGACGTTCCATAGATCGGCAACGCGGGCGCGGCGGCCGACGGTGCCGCCGCCTGGGCGCCGGCCACCTTCGCTTCGAGCGCAACAAGCCGCGCGCGAAGCGCGTCGATTTCCTGACGCAGGGCCTCGACTTCGGACGTTTGCGCCGAGGCCGGGCGTGCGCCGCCAAGCAGGACCGACGCGATCAAGCCGAGAACAACGAGATAAGACGCTCGCATGAATTCCTCCGTGCCGGTGTGACGCATACCGGCCGAATATCCGACGCGTCACGACGGGTGACGCGCTCACAAGGTTGGTCTAGGGAGGCTTATGCGGGCGGCGCGCGAGAGGGAACGTCGAGGAGCGCAGCGGCGCGGACCGGCGGAACGGCCGCCACGACGCGTGCGTTGCGCGAGGCGGAGCCGACGTGCACGCGAGCGTGACGCGGCGCGCTTGCGCGGAACATCTGCAGCCAATGGCAGATCGCGCAGTGGGCAGCGCCTTCGGGCGCCAGTGGCGTCCGGACGCTTTCGTGGTGCGACGAATGGTCGTGGGTTACCGCAGGCGGGAGAAAATCGGGATCGTCGCTTTCGACGTGCGACCAGCCGCCAGTGCCGAGGAACGTCAGGACGATGAGCGCGGCGGCGAGCATTTTCGAGCGCATGCGCGAATCTCTTCCAGCGTAGTGACCCCCTCGGGTGGTGTCAAGGCAGCAGATCGCCAGCTGGACGGATCGTAGTACAAGATCGGGAGATGCCGCCGCTCCGTCGTATCGGGCTTGCCTTCGCGTTCTTCGGCGTCCTGGCCGGAGTCGCCGCCGGCGTCGCGGCCCAGACGGCACCCCCACCGCCCTCCACGGAGGCGCCGCCAACCTCAGCCGATATCCTGCGCGGCGAGTACGGCCGGTATCGCGCCAATAACGACCTGCTCTTCTATCGCCTGAACGTCCGCGTCGACCCCGCGACCAAGTCGATCACCGGGACAAATACGATCCGGTTCCGCATGCTGTCGGACGACACGCGGATCCAGCTCGAGCTGCATCCCGATCTTGCGGTCGACCGCATCCTGCTCGAGACGACCCCCCTCGTGTACGAGCGCAAGCTGAGTACGGTGTACATCGACTTTCCGTCGACGCTTCGCTCGGGCCGCACGTATTCGATCGACGTCGCGTATTCCGGAAAGCCGCGCGAGCAGGGGCGGTTCGGCGGCATGGCCTTCCGCACCGACCCCGCGGGACGCCCCTGGATTACGACCGCGGCCGAAGACGAGGGCGCCAGCAGTTGGTGGCCCAACAAGGATCAATGGCGCGACGAGCCCGAAGGGATGGAGATCGGCGTCGCCGTCCCGAACAACCTGATGAACGTCTCGAACGGGAAGTTCGTCGGCAAGACCGACCTCGGCGACGGGTACACGCGGTGGGACTGGCTGGTGCAGTACCCGATCAACTCATACGGCGTGGCGCTGAACATCGCGGCGTACGCGCACTTTGGCGAGCGGCTCGCCGACCTTCCACTCGATTACTACGTGCTGCCCGAGAACCTCGAGCGCGCCAAGCTGCAGTTTGCGCAGGCGCGGCCGATGATCGAAATCTTCCAACGCTACTTCGGCGAATACCCGTTCGCGAAAGACGGCTACAAGCTGGTCGAAGTGCCGTACCTCGGCATGGAGCATCAGAGCGCCGTCGCCTACGGCAACAACTTCGCAAACGGCTACCTCGGGCGCGACTTCACCGGCGTCGGCATCAGCACGCAGTTCGACTTCATCATCATTCACGAGAGCGCACACGAGTGGTTAGGCAACTCGATCTCGGCCGCCGACGTCTCCGACATGTGGATTCACGAGGGCTTTACCACCTACCTCGAGGCTCTCTACGTCGAGCAGCGCTTCGGAAAGGAGGCGGCGCTGAAGTACGTGAACGGCGAGAAGCCGAAGGTCAAGAACCAGGACCCGGTGATCACGCAGCGCGGCATCCACCGCTCCCCGACGCAGGACATGTATTTCAAGGGAGCGCTCTTCCTCAACACGCTCCGGAGCGTCGTCGACGACGACGCGAGGTGGGAGAAGCTGCTGCGGGACTTCTACCAGCACTTCAAGTACCAGACGATCATGACCGAGGACGTCGTCCAGTTCTTCAACGCGCAGCTGGGTCGCAACCTGACGCCGATCTTCGATCAGTACCTGCGCCGCGCGGCGCTCCCGACGCTGGAGCTGGCGTTCGTCGAGCCGGGTACGCTCGCCTATCGCTGGAAGGCCGATGAGCGAGCGTTCGCCATGCCAGTCAGAATCGGCGCGCGCGGAACCTGGCAGGTGATCGAGCCGACGACCGCGTGGAAGCTGATGCCCACTCCGCTTAAGAAGGACGAGCTCGAAGTCGCCACCGACCTGTACTACATCAATGTGAGCAAGCAGTAGCTGCGGCGATCGCACGATGCGGCTGCAGAGCGTCTCCTCAGCCGCCCTCTACGACCGTCGTCGACCCGACCCCTGGCCATTGGGGTCAGCCGGAGCGTGGTTCCTAAAAGAGCAGTTAACCCGGCACCCTCCGGAAGACTCCACCGTAACGCCGCATAGCTTCCTCGATACCGGCCGAGGCCTGTTCGGAGGCGTACGCCTCTTTTATTGCCGTCGCTCGCCGCGGGCTTGTCGGGATGCAGCCGCCGTCGCCGCATGCCGCGCCGAGATCCGGAAATCGCGCGGAGCGAGTCTTCCGCGTTGACTTCGGTCCGTGTGCACACCGGCGCCCGGATCACCACTGAAGGTCCGATTGCGCCTGACAGACGCCGCTCGAATTGGCTCCTAGTCAACGCGTCAGCGGAAGGACAGCGAGTCGGAGCGCTATTTCCCGGCATGCGGAGTCGGCGGCGCAGGCCGACAAGCCTGCGGCGGGCGGCGCTCCCAACCAGAGTCCTGGCCCGGCGAATACGGGAGCCTCCCGGCATGATTTCGATATTCCGCACCTGCGGCGTTTCGGGATTACGATCGAGCTTGATGACGCTGTCCCGCCGGCAATTCCTCTGGACCGCGGCTGCTTCGAGCGTATGTCTTCCCGCGCTGATCGAGGCGCAGACGGTCCCCGCAGGCGCATCGACCATCTTCCGCCACGGCGTGGCGAGTGGCGACCCTCTCGCGGACCGGGTCGTCCTCTGGACGCGTGTGACGCCGGCGGCCGGCGCAGAAGCGAGACCGGTCGAGGTGCGATGGCTGGTCGCAACCGATGAGACGCTGACGCGGGTGGTGCGGCGCGGTACGGCGCGCACGTCGGCGGAGCGCGATTTCACGGTGAAGGTGGATGTGGGCGGCCTGGAGGCGGGGCGGCCGTACTTCTACGCGTTCGAGGTCGGGAAGGAGCGATCGCGCGTCGGCCGCACGAAGACGCTGCCGGCGGCTTCGGACCGCGTGCGCCTCGCGCATGTCTGCTGCTCGAACTATCCGGCCGGGTTTTTCAACGTCTATGCATGCCTCGCCAGGAACGACGACCTCGACGCGGTCGTGCACGTCGGCGACTACATCTACGAATTTCCGAATGGCGTCTATGGCGACGGCACGTCGCTCCTCCGCATTCCGGAGCCGCGCCGCGAAGCCGTGACGTTGAGCGACTACCGCATCCGTTACGCGACCTATCACACCGACGAGGATCTGCAGGCGGCGCACGCCCGGCATCCGTTCATCGCAGTGTGGGACGACCACGAGATCGCCAACGACGCGTGGCTGGGCGGAGCAAGCAATCACAATCCTGAGCTGGGCGAGGGTGACTGGGCGATCCGCAGGGCGGCGGCGTACCGCGCGTATCTCGAATGGATGCCGATTCGAGAATCGGGTCAAGGCGTCCACCTGTTTCGCAGCTTCCGCTTTGGATCGCTGGCCCACCTCGTCATGCTCGACACGCGCGGCCTGCGCGATCAGCAGGTCGTCTCGACCGATCTCGCCGGACTCGTGCGCGAGCAACGCACGCTCCTCGGCGCGACGCAGGAACGGTGGCTCTTCGACCAGCTTCGGTCGTCGCACAGAGCCGGCGGCAGTTGGAACATCATCGGCCAGCAGGTGATGTTCTCGAGACTGGCGCTTCCGGGCCGGCCGGTGGTTCTCGCCGACACGTGGGACGGCTACCAGGCCGCGCGTGACCGGGTGCTGGATTTCGTCGAGAAGGAAACGATTCGCGACATCGCCATCCTGTCGGGCGACATCCACAGCTCGTGGGGCTTTGACGTGACGCGCAACCCATGGGACGGCTATGACGCCAAGACGGGCGCGGGTGCCCTCGCGGTCGAAATCGTCGCGCCCGCGATCAGCTCTCCGCCGCTCTTCAACGACCCCATCCTCCGCGCCGGCGAGCCCGGCCTGCGCGCGAGCCTGCCGCACCTGAAGTTTCTCGAGGGCGAGAGCAACGGATACGTGCTGCTCGACATCACCAGCGAGCGTCTTCAGAGCGATTGGCACTTCGTCCCGACAGTTTCGAAGCGCTCGGACGAACACACACGCGCGATCAGCCTGGTGTGCGAGCGCGGCTCGTCGCGTCTGCTATCCTCCTGAGATGCGTCGATTCTTCCTGCTCTTCGCAGTGATCGCGGCCGCGGCGCTCCTCCAGCGCACGCCGATCGACGCGCAGGTCCGGCCGGTGTACGACCTCGGCGCCGACGGCCTCACGCAGGTGCTCGAACGGCTGCAGACCACAGGCAGCGTGCTGCACACCGGCGCGCATCCCGACGATGAGGATTCGGCGTTTCTGGCGAGAGCCGCGCGCGGCGATCACGCGCGCGTCGCCTACTTCGCCCTCAACCGCGGCGAGGGCGGCCAGAACATCATCGGTCCCGAGCTCTTCGATGCGCTCGGCGTCATCCGCACCGAGGAACTGCTGCAGGCGCGAAAGCTCGACGGCGCCCAACAGTTTTTCGGGCGGACGTTCGATTACGGCTTCTCCAAGACGCTGGTCGAAGCGCAGATGAAGTGGAACGAGACCGAGACGCTCGGTGACATGGTGCGCATCATCCGCCTGTTCCGGCCGCTGGTCATCTACTCGCGCTTCAGCGGCACGCCCGCCGACGGCCACGGCCACCACCAGATGGCTGGACGCCTGTCGCCGCTCGCATTCAAGGCGGCGGCCGATCCGACGCAGTTCCCGGAGCAGTTGAAGGAAGGGTTACGCACCTGGCAACCGAAGAAGCTGTATCGAGGTCTTGGCTTCGGCGCCAACGCGGCGGGCGCGACGCTCGAGGTGCAGACCGGCGTGCTCGATCCGGTCATCGGACGCAGCTACGCCGAGATCGCGATCGAGGGCCGCAGCCAGCACAAGACGCAGCAGCAGGGCGGCCTCGAGATCCGCGGACCGGCCGCGTCAGGCCTGATGCTGCTCGAGAACCTTGTCGGGCCGGTCGGCAAGGAACAGTCGCTGTTCGACGGCCTCGACGTCACCGTGCCCGGGCTCGCAAAGCTTGCCGGCCTTCCTGATGGAACGCTGCGGGCTGAGCTGCAAGCGATGGACGCGGCTGCCAAGCGCGCACTCGACGAGTACGAGCCGCTGAACCCATCTGCGATCGTCC
>CAMCNL010000148.1 GCA_945876205.1 Candidatus Sulfopaludibacter sp. SbA3 | reverse complement strand
GTCCACATCATCGGCGTACCGCTCGACCTCGGAGGAGGGCGGCGTGGCGTCGACATGGGACCGTCCGCGCTGCGCATCGCCGGCATCGGCGATCAACTCACCGCGCTCGGTCGCACGGTCGTCGACAAGGGTGACCTCCCTGCCCCGATCGCCGAAACGCAGCGTCCGGCGGACAAGAAGAAGAAATACATCCGCGACATCGCCGAGGTGTGCCAGAAGCTCTACGACACCGCCACCGCGTCACTGGATGCCGGCGCGATCCCGATCGTCCTCGGCGGCGACCACAGCCTTGGCGCCGGATCGGTCGCGGCCAGCGCCGCCTGGGTGCGGCGCACTGAATCAAAGCCGCTCGGACTGCTCTGGGTGGATGCACACGCCGACATGAACACGCCCGGGACGACGCTGAGCGGAAACGTCCACGGCATGCCGCTCGCGGCGCTGCTCGGAGGCGAACCGTCAGAGCTTGCGGCCATCGGCGGCTCGCCGTCGGTGCTCGCGCACCACACCGTGCTGCTCGGCATCCGCAACCTGGACGAACGCGAGAAGGAACAGGTTCGCGCGTCCGGCGTTCACGTCTTCACGATGAAGGACATCGACCGTGACGGTATCGCGAAGATCGCCGAGCGCGCGCTGGCGATCGCGGCCGACGGCACGGGCGGCATCCATGTCTCCTTCGACATGGACGTCTGCGACCCGGCGATCGCCCCCGGCGTCGGCACGCCGGTCAAAGGCGGTCTCAACTACCGCGAAACGCACATGGTGATGGAGATGGTCGCCGATGCCCGGCGGCTCGTCGCACTGGATCTCGTCGAAGTCAATCCGACACTCGACCTGCGCAACGCGACCGCCGAGTTCGCCACCGAGCTTGCGCTGTCGGCCTTGGGAAAGAACATTTTCTAGATGATTCCGGACCTTCTCTACGATCTGCCCCTGTGGCTTCTCGGGGCCGTGATCAGCGGTCTTGCCGTCGCCGTCACGCTGGCGGCATACGCCGGGTTCCGGCGAATCGTCCGCCGCGAGTTCGATAGCGACGACCGAGGCGTCGCGATGGCCGTATTGAGCGTCGTCGCCACCATCACCTCGCTGCTGCTCGCGTTTTCAGCGGTGTCGGTGTGGGAATCGTTCCAGTCGGCCGACGAAGCCGTCGTGCACGAGGCCGACACGATTGCAGAGCTTGCCCGCGACCTGGCGGTCTATGACAGCGCCGAATCGCGGCACGCCCGGGAGGTACTGCGACAGTACATTCAGCTGGTGGCCGACAAGGAGTGGGAGGACATGCGGACGGGCCAGGCGAGTGCCGAGGCGTGGGCCACCGCCGACAACATCTTCCGCGCCGTGGGAACAATCGAGCCCGATACGCTCAAACGGCAGGCACTGCTGCCCGAAATCTGGGCCCGCACCAACGAGTTGGTCGGGCATCGGCGCGATCACCTCTACACGAGTGAGTCCGAGGTGCCGGCGACGCTCTGGCTCGTCGTGCTGGCGGGGTGCATGCTCACGATGGCCAATATGTTCGTCCTGCCTCCCTCGTCGTTCAATATCAGCATGATCGCGGCGCTGGCGTTCTCGCTGGGCCTCGTCTTCTTCTTCGTCATTGCGATGGACCGGCCGTTCGCCGGGCGGGAGAGCATCAGCGACGAACCGTTCCGCAGCGCGCTCGAGAACATGCAGCGCTGGGACGATCAGACCCCCTAACCTCGGCTGGCGCGCATGTTGCTCATCCGAGCAACATGCGCCGGCTCCGCCTGATTGGTCTTGCTGCTGGGATGGTCGCGGCCGCCGTCTCGACCTGGTTGTTTGCGACGTCGACCACCGACCGGAACACCTCATCCGCGGCGAACCACACATCCACCCTCCGGCGCAACGACGCCTTCAAGCGTGCGGGTGTTCGACTCGATCCAGCCGACACCGTACGCCTTCGACCCTTCCATGAGGCGGTCATCTCCTGCCGGTTCATCCGCGAGGAACCATCGGGCACATCGGCGAAATTCTCGTGTGCACTCGAGGATGGCCAGATCATCAAGGTGAAATACGGCCGGAACCCGGAGATCCAGGCGGAGGTGGCCGGCACCCAGCTCCTCCACACGCTGGGATTCGCTGCAGACGATGTGACGATCGTATCGAAGGTGCGGTGTTACGGCTGCCCGCGGTTTCCGTTCTTGACGATGCAACTGATGTCGCTGACGCGGACGATGAACCTGATCGGCCCGCACGGCTACGAGAACGGCTATTCCGATTTTGAGTGGGCCGGCGTCGAACGAAAATTCGCGGCGACGGCCATCGAGACCGACACGCAGGAAGGCTGGGCCTGGTTCGCGCTGAAGGCGTCCCAGGCACCGCGCGCCGACGTCGACGCCTTCCGGCTGCTGGCGGTCTTTCTCGCCCACTGGGACAACAAGGCGAGTAACCAGCGGCTGGTGTGCCTCGATCGGGGACGCGGCGTCCAGGAGCACGCGGCCGACGAAGCGGCGCAGCAGCCCTGCGCGCGGCCGTTGCTGATGATTCAAGATCTCGGCGCGACGTTTGGGCCGACCAAGGTGAACCTCGCGCGCTGGCGCGATCTACCCGTGTGGGCGGATCGGCAGACATGCAAGGTTTCGATGCACGCGCTGCCCTACAGGGGCGCGACGTTCCCGGACGTCGAGATCTCCGAAGCAGGACGCCTGCAGCTCGCCAGGCAACTGTCGGCGATCGACGAGAGCGCCGTCAGGGCGATGTTTGCCAACGCGCGCTTTCCCGAGTTCTATAGCGGGACCGACGACACCCGCGATCTCGACCGCTGGACGGCGGCGTTCCGCTCACGCGTCGACCAGATCGTGACCAGGGGCCCCTGCCCCGCTGTGACGGCTACTTCTTAGCCAGAATCGCTTCCATCTCGTCCATCACGCGGTTCATCTTGCGCATCGTGAGATCGAGCGGTTCGTCGGTCGTCATGTCGACGCCCGCTTCCTTCAACAGATCGATGGGGTACTTCGAGCCGCCAGCCGCCAGAAACGTGAGATACCGCTTCTTCGCCGCCTCGTCGCCCGCCGTCACCTTGGCCGCCAGCGCTTCGGCCGCGGTGAACGAGGTCGCGTACTGGAAGACATAGAAGTCGCGGTAGAAGTGCGGGATGTAGCTCCACTCATTCGCCACGTAGTCATCGACGATCACCACCTTCTCGTCGTGGCCGTAGTAGCGCTTGGTGATGTCGAAGTAGAGCTTCGCCAGCGCGTCGCCGGTGATCGGCTGCCCCTTCAGGCCCATCTCGTGCATCCGCAGCTCGAACTCCGCGAACTGCGTCTGGCGAAACACCGTTGCCTTCGCGTTTTCGAGATAGCTTCCCAGCAGCGACAACCTGGTCGCGTCGTCTTTGATCTGCTTGAGCATGTAGTCGTTGAGCAGCGCCTCGTTGAAGGTCGACGCGACCTCGGCGACAAACGTCGGGTAGTCGGCGGTGGGAAAGGGCTGCGTCTTGTTCGAGTAGTAGCTCTGCATCGTGTGGCCCAGCTCGTGAGCCAGCGTGCTGACATCGTTGTACTGCCCGAGGTAGTTCAGCAGCATGTAGGGATGGACGTCGTAGGCGCCGCCTTGCGAATACGCGCCAGAGCGCTTGCCTTCGGTGGGCATGTAGTCGATCCAGCGGTTGCTGAAGGCGCGCGTGACGACCGTGGCGTAGTCGGGGCCAAGCGGCGCCACGGCGGAGAGCACGTGCTTTTCCGCCTCGTCAGGCGTGTAGCGCAAGTTCACTTCGGAGACGAGCGGCGCGTAGAGGTCGTAGTAATGCAACTGGTCGAGGCCGAGCATCCGCTGCCGCAGCCGCAGGTAGCGGTGAAACGTCGGCAGGTTCTTGTTCACGCCGTCGATGAGACGCGTGTACACGGTGGTCGGAATGTTCGGCACGTCGAGTGCGGCGTCGAGCGTCGAGGGATACTTCCGCGCCTTGGCGTAGAACAGCGATTTCTGCACGCTCGAATTCATCGTCGTGCCGAACGTGCGGCTGAAACCGCCAAGCGCGTTGAAGAAGGCGGACATGCCCGCCTCCCGATCCGGGCGCGTCTTCAGCGTGCGCACTTCACCGAAGCCGGACTGGTCCACCTTGAACTTCGTCCCGTCGCTGAGCGTGATGGTCGGATACGGGAAGTCGGCGTTGGACAGGATGCCGTAGATGTTGGACGCGGAGCCCGCGAGCGGCTGCGCATCGGCGAGGATCTTTTCCTCGGCGTCGGTCAGGGTGTGCGTGGCGCGCCGCAGCACGTCATGCAGGTAGAAGTTGTAGATCTTCAGCCGCGGCTCGGCGGCAAGAGAGCGGTCGATGTCAGCGCTGCCGATCTTGAGGATCTCGGGCTCGATGTAGGCGGCCTGTGCGCCGAAGTCAGCGAAGATCTGCTGCATCTCCTGCTGCATGCCCTGCGCGTCGGACACGCGCGTGTCCTGGTCGGCGAGCATGCTGGCGTAGACGTAGAGCCGCGACAGCTCCTTTTCGAGCCGCGTCTTGGTTTCGAGCGCCTCGGCCAGCGATTGCGGCGACTGCCCGAGCTTTCCCGCAAAGGCGCGGATGGCCGGCAGTTCAGCCTTGATTTTGTCCTTCGCGGCACGCCAGCCGCCCAGGTCAGGATAGACATCGGCGAGATTCCAGGTATATTTCTCAGCGACCTTCGAGCGGTCGCGCTCCTGCGCCGCGATAAGTACAGACATAACAATCACACCCGCCGTGATGAGTCCCGAACGCACTCGAGCTCGTGACATACGCACTCCTCGATAACCGGTCGAACTAGTCTACAGTTTTCACTAATGCCAAAGACGAGGGTGCCGGCCGACTGGGCGAGCCTGCCGGAAGACCAACTGCTCGACCTGCGGATGGCCGACCTGCCGCTGACGATCGAAGGCACCCTGGCCGAGCGGATTGCTCAGCTTCGTGAGGAGCTGGCTGCACGGGATCTTCAATTCCCGCTGCACTTCTACCTGTCGGACGAGTGGTTTACCCCCGATGGCGCCACCGCGATCGCCGTGCCGTTCTACCTCGCGCATCCGCGGCTGGAGAAGCTCGAGGAGACGCAGATGCTGGAAGTCGAAGGCGGTGAGCATGAGTGGTGCATGCGCATCCTGCGTCACGAAGCTGGTCATGCCATCGACAACGCGTTCCGTCTCAGGCTGCGCCGCCAGCGCAGGCGGGTGTTCGGCCTGCCCTCGGAACCGTACCCGGAGTTCTACACGCCGAAGCCCTACAGCAAGAGCTACGTGATGCATCTCGACGCCTGGTACGCCCAGAGCCATCCCGACGAAGATTTCGCGGAGACGTTCGCGTTGTGGCTCACACCGAACAGCGAGTGGCGGCAGCGGTACGCCGGGTGGCCCGCGTTCAAGAAGCTCGAGTACATGGACACGTTGATGCGCTCGCTCCATCGCACCGGCGCGCGCGTCGACAACGCCGAAGAAATCGATGCCCTGCCCAAGCTGCGCAAGACGCTGCGGCAGCACTACCGCAACAAGCGGCGCCACTACGGCCTCGACTACCCCAATTTCTACGATCGCGATCTCCGCCGGCTGTTCTCTGACGCGCCGGAGTTCAGCGACAACATCACCGCCGCGCAGTTCATCTCGAGATATCGCCGTGCCACCCGCCGGGTCGTGGCCGAGTGGACCGGCATCTACCAGTACACGATCGATCAGGTGCTCGAAGACATGATCTCGCGCTCTCGCGAGCTGAAGCTGCGCCTGGCGGTTCCCGAGGATCACGCACGGCAGGAATTCACCGTGCTCTTGACGGTGCAGGCGATGAACTACCTGCACAGCGGTGGACACCGCCTGTTCCTGTGAAGAAGCTCCGCATCCTCGCGCTCGTGCACGACCATCTCGTTCCGCCCGCGGACACGACGGAGATCAACGTCCTCGAAGCCGAATGGAAGATGGAGTACGACGTCATCGAGACCCTGAGAGAGATCGGACACGACGTCCGCGTCCTCGGCATTCACGACGACCTGATCGGCATCCGCCCCACCATCGGCCTGTTCAAGCCGCACATCATCTTCAACCTGATGGAAGCGTTTGCCGGCGTGACGACCTTCGATCAGAACGTGGTGAGCTACCTCGAGCTGCTCAGGATGCCCTACACCGGTTGCAATCCCCGCGGCCTGATTCTCGCCCGCGACAAGGCGCTGTCGAAAAAGCTCCTCGCCTATCACCGCATTCCCGTCCCTGACTTCACCGTCGTGCGCCGCGGACGCAAGCCGATGCTGAGCAAGCGTCTGCAGTTTCCGCTGATCGTCAAATCGCTGTTCTTCGAGGCGTCCGCCGGCATCTCGCAGGCGTCGGTCGTGGAGAACGCGGATCAACTCGTACGGCGGGTGCAGTTCATTCACGACAACCTCGGCACCGCCGCCATCGTCGAGCAGTTCATCGACGGCCGCGAGCTCTATGTCGGCGTGATGGGCAACGAGCGCCTCGACGTGTTTCCGGTGTGGGAGATGTCGTTCGCGCAGATGCCCGACAACCGCTGGCGGATTGCCACCGAGCGCGTGAAGTGGAGCACGCAGTACCAGAAGAAGCACGGCATCATGACCGAGGCCGCCGCGCTCGACGCCGGCGCGATCGACCGCATCCAGCGCATCGCCAAGCGCACATACCGCGCGCTCGACTTGAGTGGATACGCGCGCATCGACATCCGCATGGACGACGAGGGCGGCATGTTCGTGCTCGAGGCGAACCCGAACCCGAATCTGGCCTACGGCGAAGACTTCGCCGAATCGGGGGAGGTCAGCGGGGTCTCGTACGAGCGGCTCCTCGACCGCATCCTGACGCTTGGTCTCAGGTGGGAACCGGAGAGGACGGGTTAGGCACGGCGCTCAGGACGCCGCGCCGCCGGTCAGACCCACGCCCAGCGCCCCGACGCTCCGAGCCACTCCGGCGTTCGCCGAGGAAGCGCTCCAGCGAGAATCCTTCACCGACCAGGCGCCGCTCGAGCTCGGCCTGATACCGCATGCAGCCGAGGATGTCGTCGAACTCGTGCATGCCGGTGTCGGTATCCGGGCCGTAAACGTGGAGAAACATCCGCGCCCTGGTGCTGGCGCGGACGATGCGGACGGATGTGGCGCCGCGCGTGAAGAGCCAGGCCTCACGGACCGCGCCCAGCTCGCTCGGATTGGGCTCGGCCGGAATCACAGGTTCCTGCGGCGTTCGCGCGACGTCTGCCATCGATCGAGGATAGGGAACGCTCGAGCCGATGGCAAGCTGGACCGCAAAAGAAAATGCGGCGTCTACGGGACCGCCACGAGCTCGATATCAAAGACCAGGGTCGAGTTGCCCGGGATCCGGCCGTTGGCCTGCGAGCCGTACGCCTGGTCTGGCGGCAGGATCAGGCGGCGCTGGCCACCGACCCTCATGCCGGGCACGCCTCGATCCCACCCGGCGATGACCTGGCGTGCGCCCACCGTGAACGTGAACGGCTGCCCGCCCACGGACGTTTCGATCTGCGTGCCCTTGTTTTCAGCGCGGCCGGCATCGTACAGCCAGAGTGTGTAATGAACGGTGGCGGCGCGACCGCTGGTCGCTTCCGCGCCGGTGCCGACACGCAGATCCGTCTGCGAGTACGGGGCTCCCGACGGCGAAGGGGATGTACCGGAATCACCGCCGCAACCGGCGGTCAAGACGGCGAGTGAGAGCATGATCACGAACGCAACAGGGGAACGAAACATCACAATCAAGGATAATACGCCACATGACTGAGCAGACGCGGGCGACAGCCGCGGTCGTGGAATTCATCACGCAGGCGCGGTGGCAGGATTTTCCCACCGAGGCGATTGCCCTCGGCAAACGGTGCATCATCGACGGCCTCGGCGTCGTCCTGGCGGGATCGACGACCGACGGCAGCAAGATCATTCATGAGTACGTCAAGGCTGAGCAGGGAACCGGGAACGTAGACCGCGGCACCTCCACCATTCTCGCGAAAGAGCCATTTCGCTCGAGCGCCGCATCGGCGGCGTTTGCCAACGGCGCGAGCGGCCATGCGATGGACTGGGACGACACGCAACTGTCGACCACGCCCGATCGGATCTTCGGGCTGTTGACGCACCCGACGCTGCCGCCGCTCTGCGCGGCGCTGGCCGTGGGCGAACGGCGCCGCGCGACGGGCCTGCAGTTCATGGAAGCGTTTCTCACCGGGTTCGAGGTCGAGTGCAAGATCGCCGAATCGATCCACCCCGATCACTACAAGAAGGGATTCCATTCATCCGGCACCATCGGCACCTTTGGCGCCATGGCTGCCACGGCAAGGCTCCTAGGCCTGGGCCCCGAGGCCACGGCCAATGCCGTGTCGATCGCGGCGAGCCTCGCCGCCGGCATCCGCGCCAACTTCGGCACGATGACCAAGCCGCTGCACGTGGGACGCGCGGCGCAGAACGGCGTCATGGCGGCCGAACTGGCGAGCCACGGATTCACCGGGTCCAAGGACGGCCTCGACGGCCCCTGGGGCTTCTTTCAGATCTTCAGCTTCGGGTCCGGCTTCGACGCCGACCGCATCGTCGGCAAGCTTGGCAATCCGCACACGATTCTGTCGCCGGGCGTCTCGATCAAGCCGTATCCCTGCGGCGTGCTCGGGCATCCCACCATGGATGCGATGCGCACGCTCGTCGTGACGCACGACGTGAAGCCCGAACAGATCAAGGCGATCCGCGTGCGCGCCGGGTCGAACATTCTCAATCCGCTCCGCTACGGAGTTGCGCAGACCGAGCTCGAGGCGAAGTTCTCGCCGGCCTTCATGGTGTCGGCGATTGCGCTGCGCCGCAAGGCCGGCATCCACGAGTTCACCGACGAGTTCGTTCGCAGCGAACCGACGCAGCGGATGATGGAGAAGGTGACGAAGGTGCTGGACGCCGGCATCGAGGCGAAGGGCTGGGAGAAGATCCGCAGTACCGTCGAAGTGGACCTCGAAGACGGCCGGACGCTCGTCCAGGACGCCGATGAGCGCTACCGCGGCGGTCCCGACCATCCCTTCACGCGCGAAGATCTGCTCGAGAAGTTCACCGACTGCGCCTCGCTCGTGCTCTCGGAGCAGGGGATGACCGACGTCATCAGCAAGGTCGAGTCGATTGAGCACGTCTCGGACATCTCGGCGCTGGTGCGAGCGCTCGGCGGTGCCGCGGCCGCGCGCATGGGCGCGACGGCCGTCGAGACCAGGTGACGGCGTGACCGAATGAACCTCGCCTGGATCTCCATCGCCGCGCTCGTCACCGCCGTCGTCCTGAGTTGCACGACGGCGATCAACGTCGGCGTGCTCTCGCTCGTCATGGCGCTGCTGGTGGGCGTCTATCTCGGCGACATGTCGGTGGGCATGGTCCTCCAGGGCTTCCCCACGGCCCTGTTCGTCACGCTCATCGGCGTCACGTTGCTCTTCGCGATCGCCGAAATCAACGGGACGCTGGCGCGCGTCACCGGCGCCGCCGTCCGCCTGTGCCGCGGCCACGCGGGTGTCCTGCCGATCATGTTCTTCCTCGTCGGCTGGATCATCGCCACGATCGGCGCCGGCGCCACGCCCGCCAGCGCGCTGCTGGCGCCGCCGGCGATGGCGGTGGCCGGACGCGCGGGTATTCCCGCCCTGCTGATGGCGATCATGGCTGGCAACGGCGCGCTGGCCGGGACGCTCTCCCCTTTTGCCCCGACCGGCATCGTGGCCTACGGCGTCATGGACCGCATCGGTCTCGGCGGCCATGAATGGCAGACGTTTGCGTATAACGCCCTCGCGCACACGATCGTGGGCTTCACGGGCTTTCTGGTGCTCGGCGGCTGGCGCCTCTTCAAGCGCCGCGAGACGGCCGTGGTCCAGGCCGACGACCCCAACGCCGGGCCGATGGATACCCGCCACTGGCTGACCGTCGCGGGCATCGTGATGCTGATCGTGTGTGTCGCCGGGTTCGGGATGGACGTCGGCATGACGGCGCTGATCATTGCCGCGGTGCTGACGCTGCTGCGTACCGTTGACGAATCGAAGGCGATCCAGCGGATGCCGTGGGGCGTGATCCTGATGGTGACCGGCGTCTCGGTACTCATCTCGTTGCTCGAGAAGACCAAGGGCCTCGAGCTCTTCGCTACCGGCCTGGCCAACATCTCGACGCCGGACACGGTGGCGCCGATCGTCGCGTTC
>CAMCNL010000147.1 GCA_945876205.1 Candidatus Sulfopaludibacter sp. SbA3 | reverse complement strand
GCATCTCATCCGAGGTCGGACGCGTCGTCGAGCAGACGTTCGGCGTCGATACGTTCCAGTTGACGCCGTCGCTCGTCGACCCCAACTCGCAGTCGTCGCGTCTCGACCCGGCGGCACGATTGACGATCGGCAAGCGGCTGTCCGATCGGGTCTACCTGACCTATTCGCGCAGCCTGTCCTCGTCCACCAGCGATCAAATCGTGCTGCTCGAGTACGACCAGACCGACCGCTTCTCCTGGGTCCTGTCGCGGAACGAGGATCGCACCTACGCGCTCGACGTACGCGTCCGCCACTCGTTTTGATGATCTGGGTCTCTAGGCGCTGGGCTTTCGGCGTGGGGCTGTGGATCCTGGGCCTTGCGCCTTGTGCCTTTGCTCAGGTGGGACAGCCGATCGTCGAAGTGGCCGTCGAGCAAGAGGGGCGGCCGATCGACGACCGCCTGATCAGCAGCCTGATCGAGACGACGGTCGGCGAGCCGCTGTCGATGCGCGATGTGCGCGAGACGGTGACGCACCTCATGAGCCTCAACCGGTTCGAGGACGTGCAGGCGCGCTCGGAGGCGGCCGGCGCCGGCGTGCGCGTGCGGTGGGTGCTCTTTCCACTCCATCCTGTTGACCGCCTCGAGTTCAGCGGCGATCTTGGCGCGGCCGGCGATCTCAGCCGCATCATCACCGAGCGCTTCGGCAACGCGCCGCCGGCGGGACGCGCCAACGAACTGGCCGAGGCGATTCGCACGTGGTATCGCCAGAAGGGCTACCCACAGGCGACCGTCATGCCGCGCATCGAGGTGACCCACAATCCCGATCGCGCGACGATGGCGTTCGCGGTCGCGGCAGGTCCGAGGGCGGCGATCGGCGCGGTCAACATCGACGAGATCGATGCGGCGGATCGACCCGCGCCGCCGGGGCCTTTTGCCGTCCGCATCGGGACGCCGTACGACGAGGACGTCGTCATACGCGAGCTCGAGCGGTATGAAGCGGCGCTCCGGTCGCGAGGCTTCTACGAGGCGCGCGCCACGCATCTCGTCCGGTTCGAGCCCAACGGCACCGCGACCGTCAACGTCTCCGTCGATCGCGGACCGAATGTCGTGGTCACGTTTGCCGGCGATCCGCTGCCCGAATCTGACCGCGAGCGGCTGGTGCCGGTGCGAACCGAAGGGTCGGTCGACGAAGACCTGCTCGAGGATTCCAACTTCGCGATCGAGGAGTACCTTCGCGGCCGCGGCTATCGCAATGCGATGTCGGCGTACACGCGCGAGCCGCGCGACGGCCAGTTGAACATCGCGTTTACCGTCTCGCGCGGACCGCGCTACATCGTGGACGACCTCCAGGTCGCCGGCAACATGGCGGTTCCCACCGCCGACCTCATGCAACTGCTGCGCTTCGTCAAGACGGGCGACCCGTTTGTGCAGGCGACGCTCAATGGCGCCGTCGGCGCGATCAGGGACGCCTACCGGACGCGAGGGTTCACTCGCGCGAACGTGCAGGCGTCGCTCACCGATCTGCCACCCGAGGGTGAGGGCGCCGACCGGCGCGTCCAGGTCAGGGTCAACATCGCCGAAGGCGCGCGCACCGTCGTTGGGTCGGTGGCGTTCAAGGGCAACATCGTCACCAGCGAGGGTGAGCTGCGCGCCCGGATGACGACGACCCCGGGCCGGCCGTATTCGGAGGTGGAGCTGACCTCCGATCGCGATCGCATCGAGCTCGAGTACCGCAACCGCGGATACGAAGGCGTGGTGGTCGAGGCCAACGCCGCCTTTGTCGACGGTGACACGATCGCCGACGTGATCATCACGATCAGCGAGGGTCCGCAAATCCTCGTCGACCATGTCATCATCATCGGCAACCAGCGGACGCGCACCGAAACGATCGAGCGCGAGCTGCTGGTAAAACCGGGACAGCCGCTCGGCTATTCGGGCCTGATCGAGAGCCAGCAGCGGTTGGCGGGACTGGGACTCTTCCGGCGCATTCGTATCGATCCGTTGCCGCACGGCAGTGAACCGAGACGCGACGTGCTCGTGCAGGTCGAGGAAGCGCCGCCCACCACGATTGGCTACGGCGGCGGCATCGAGGGCGGCACGCGCCTGCGGCCGACGGGGGCAGGCGGAGCGGCGGAGGAGCGGTTGGAGTTTGCGCCCCGCGGATTCTTCGAGGTCGGGCGCCGCAACCTCTGGGGCAAGAACCGCTCGGTCAACCTGTTCACGCGCGTCAGCCTGCGCTCGCGCGACATCGTGTTCACCGACCAGGGCGAGCGCCTGCCGGAGGGTGTCAACCAGGGCGGCACCGGGTTCAACGAGTACCGCGTCTACGGCACCTACCGCGAGCCGAGGATTTTCAACACGCCGGCCGACGTCCTCCTCACGGGCATCCTCGACCAGGCGATTCGATCGAGCTTCAACTTCATCACGCGCGAGGCGCGAGCGGAGGCTGGCCTTCGGTTCAGCCAGCGCTACAGCGCGGCCGGCCGCTATTCGTACCAGCACACAAGGCTCTTCGACGAGCGGTTCACCGAGAACGAGAAGCCGCTGATCGACCGCATCTTTCCGCAGGTGCGGCTCTCGAAATTCTCGTCGTCGTTCCTGCGCGACACGCGGGACGATCTCGTCGACCCCAATCGCGGCACCTTTGCGATCTTCGACACCGAGCTGGCCGCGCGCGTAATTGGATCCGAGGTCGGCTTCGTCCGCACCTTTATCCAGACGTTCGGCTACTACCGCGTGCCGATGCAGCGCCGCACCGTGCTCGCCTTCAGCGCGCGTCTCGGTGTCGCCAACGGCTTTCCGCGCGCGGTGCCCACCGTGCTTCCCAACGGCCAGCCGGTGATCGGGGCTGACGGCCAACCGATGGTCGAGATTGTCGACGACCTGCCCGCGAGCGAGCGCTTTTTCGCCGGCGGCGACACGACCGTGCGAGGCTTCTCGCTCGACCGCCTCGGCACGGCCGAGACGATCAGTCCCACCGGCTTCCCCAAAGGCGGCAACGGCGTCGTCATCCTCAACGGCGAGGTCCGCGTGGCCCTCATCGGCCCCCTGGGTGGTGCGGTATTTCTCGACGGCGGCAACGTCTTTCCGAGAGCGAACGCCATCCACGTGAGGGAATTGAGAGGAGCCGCCGGCTTCGGCATCCGCTACCGTTCCCCGGTGGGCCCGATCCGCATCGACCTGGGATTCAAACTCGATCGCCGTGAGCTGTCACCAGGACGATTGGAGCGGCGAAGCGTTCTTCACATTTCTCTTGGGCAGGCGTTTTAAGTGGGCAGGCTCTTCGCTGCGACGGCACACCGAGGCTCCGAGACACCGAGGCCAAGACTCTTGGGACCCCCAAAATATCGGTGCCTCGGTGTCTCGGTGTGCCGTGGCGGTGTATGCCTTGCCACGTGGCTGGTTGTGACGACTTCCATGGGGTGGCCGTCGCAGGCTAGCGCCCAGCAGTTGCTGGATAGAGTCGTCGCCCGCGTCAATACCTACGCCATCACGCTCACTGACGTGAACGCCGCGCTCGCGCTTGGCGTCGTCGATGTTCCTGCCGGCGACACGCAGGAGGGGATCGCGACGCAGCGGCTCATCGATCGGCAGTTGGTCCTCGTGGAGGTGGCGCGGTTCGCGCCGCCGGAGCCCGATATGGCGGCGGTCGATCGTGAGATCGCGACGATGAAGGAGCGCGCCGGCGCGCGGCTCGACGCCGTGATGCAGGCGACCGGGTTGGACGAGGCGCGCCTTCGCGATATCGCCCGCGATACGCTGCGCATCCAGGCCTACCTCAATCAACGGTTCGGGACGACGGTGCAGGTGAGCGATGAAGAGGTCGCGCTCTACTACCGCAACCACGCCAGCGAGTTTCAGCGAAACGGGACGGTCATCCCGTTTGACGAAGCGCAATCCACCGCGCGCCAGAGTGCGGCGGCGGCCCGCCGGGGAGCGACGATCCTGCAGTGGATGCGCGACCTGCGCCAGCGCGCCGAGATCGTAGAACCTACTGTCCGGTGATCGCGACGCGCAGGATCTCGAGCGAATTGAATCCCGAGTGGCTGATGATCGGCGCAATCGAGCTGCGGCGCCGCAGATAGATCAGCGCCCAGAACGCACCGAGCGCGCCGGTGACAAGCGCCGCATCCCATCCCTGGACGATGTGACCCAGGCCGAACGCGACGCTCAGGACGACGACACCCACCATCGCGCCGCCCAGATGCATCTCGAATCGTCTCAGTAGAAACGCGCGCTGCAGCTCTTCGCGGATGCCGCCGGCGACGATGGCGACCACGCCGAAGATGGCGGCTTCACCGGGAGTGGTGGCGAGCTGCTCGAGCGGATTGGCTTCGACGTTGTGCAGCCACGGCGCCACGAGGCGCAGCACGTTCAGCAGCACCACCACCATCAGGAATACCGCGGGGACGAGCAGGATGCCGCGGATGACCTCGGGCTTGATCGGACCGCGTCCCACCCAGAGTTCCCTGACGCTTTGCCCATGGCTGCGGGTGATCAGGACCATGAGCGTCGCGAGCAGGAGCGTATCGCCGATCGACAGGATGAGGACGAACGTCAGCGACAGGCGGCCCGGGCTGTCGAACACCGGAAAGCCCGAGACGCGAAGGGCGCCGGCCAGGGCGAGCTGCGTCGGGACGCTCGAGCAGAGCAGGACCTCCAGCACCGCGACCAACCGGTTCATGCTGACTGGGGTCAGACCCCAGTGACGGGTCGTTTGGGGGTCAGACCCCATCGACGGGTCGTATCAAGTACGCAGTTTTTTCCATGGCTGTGCTGGACCGTGTAAAAACGACAGGGTACCATCGACTCATGCATACCGGTGAGCGGGTTCTCGTCGTCGAAGACGAAGCGGCGGCGCGTCTCGGCCTCACCGAGCTCGTTCGCACCTGGGGCTTCACGACCGAAGCGGCGGCCGACGGCGAAGAAGCGCTGCAGAAAGTCACGTCGTTCCGTCCCACCATCATCATCAGCGACCTGGTCATGCCGCGCATGGGCGGCCTCGAGCTGCTGCGCGCCCTCAAAGACGAAGGCACCACCCTCACCATCGTCATCCTGACCGCCCAGGGCACCGTGGAGACCGCCGTCGAGGCGATCAAAGAAGGCGCCTACGACTATCTGACGAAGCCGATCGAGCCGCAACGGCTGAAGATCCTTCTCGACAAAATTGTCGAGCGGCAGGACACGCTTCGCGAGGTGAAGGTGCTGCGGCGCCAGCTTCGCGACCAGGGCAGCTTCGGCAGCATGATCGGCAGCAGCGCGCAGATGCGGAAGGTCTACCAGGTGGTGGAGCAGGCGGCGCCGACCCAGGCGTCCGTGCTCATCTGGGGCGAATCTGGCACCGGCAAGGAGCTCGTGGCGCAGACGATCCATCAGCTCAGTCCGCGGGCGCACGGGCCGTTTGTGCCGATCAACTGCGCGGCCATTCCCGAGACGCTGCTCGAGAGCGAGATCTTCGGACACGAGAAGGGCGCGTTCACCGGCGCGTCGGATCGACGCGAGGGATGCTTCGAGCTGGCCGACCACGGCACGCTCTTCCTGGACGAGATCGCCGAGATGACGCCGCCGACGCAGGTCAAGCTCCTGCGCGTGCTGCAGGAGCGGAAGTTCCGCCGGCTTGGTGGACGGCAGGAGCAGAGCGTGGACGTCCGCGTGATCGCGGCGACCAACGTCAATCCCGCCGAAGCGGTGAAGAGCGGCAAGCTTCGCGAGGATCTTTATTACCGTCTGAACGTCTTCGCGATCGAGCTGCCGCCCCTGCGTCAGCGGAAGGACGACCTGCCGCTGCTCGTCCAGTCGTTCCTCACCGAGTTCAACGCGCGCAACAAGAAGACCGTGTCGGCGCTCGACCCGGCGGCGATGCGCATCATGGAGCAGTACGGCTGGCCCGGCAACGTCCGCGAGGTGAGAAACGTCATCGAGCGCGCGGTGATCCTCAGCTCGGGCGAGTTCATCGAGCCGAAGCACCTGCCGCCGATGCTGATCGGATCCTCGTCCGACGGCGCGAAGCCCACCGTGTCGCTCGAGCCAGGGACGACGGTGGAAGAGGCGGAGCGGCGGCTGATCCTGATGACGCTCCAGCACACGCGCGACAACAAGACCCGCGCCGCCGAGATCCTCGGCATCAGCCTGAAGACGCTGCACAACAAGTTGAACAAGCTCCGCGGCCGCGTTCCTGGCAAGTCTGAAGCCGAGGAAACCCTTCCCCAGTGATCACGACACACCGAGTCTCCGAGGCACTGAGAAAAGCAAACATGGCTCGGTGTCTCGGTGCCTCGGTGTGTCGTGGAAGTGAAAGCCGCCGCGAATGCGACTAAGTATCAAGGCGAAGCAGATCGTGGGCGTCACCGCCATTGTCGGCGTGGCGGTGGTGGCGCTGAGCGCGTTGTACGTGACGCGGCTGGCGAGCGTGGTCCTGAAGGAAAGCCATGCGCGGGCTGAGCTCCTGTCGAACGCGATCTTCCATCGCGCGCGCGAGGTCGTCACCGAGAGCCAGGATCCCTACATGGCGCTGCGTACCGACCCGGGCCTGCGTGCGATGCTCGAGTCGACGATCTACGGCGAGAGCGTGACGGGCGCCGCCATTCTCGACACCACAGGCCTCGTGATTGCCGCGAGCGACACCACGCTCGTCGGGCGTCAGCTTCGACCGCGGGCCGATCTTGGAGCGCTGCTGGCGGAGCGCGCGCCGCAGCAGCTTCGCGTCATCTACTCGACCGACGGACAGACGCTCGAGGTGGGCCAGCCGATCACGCTCGGCGACACGCCGTTTGGATCGATCCGCATCGGCGTGTCGACGCTGCTGATGCGGCAGGAGCTGACCGCTTCGCTCCGCCCGGCGCTCTTCACCGCGGCGATCGCGCTGGCCGTCGCGGTACTGGTCGCGGCGATTCTCGCGCAGTTGATGCTGCGGCCGATTCACGTGATCAAGAGCGGACTCACCCGCCTCGGCAAGGGCGAGTTCGGCGTCACGCTCGACCTGCCGCCGGGCGACGAGTTTGGCGAGCTCGGGTCCTTCTTCAACACCGTGAGCGAGAAGCTCTCCGCCGACCGGACGCTGCTGGCGGGACAGAAGGCGCACCTGCAGACCGCGGTCGAGCACCTCGAGGACGCGGTTGCGCTGTTCAATCCCTCGGGTGAGCTGCTGTTCAGCAATCCCGCGATGGAACCGATCCTGCCGACGACCGCCATCGGCCGAGCGCTGCGCGGCCTGCTGGCCGACGGCCACCCGTACCGCGCGATCGTCGAGGAGACGCTGGCGACGCGCCGCTCACGCGGTCCGGTCCAGGCGAAGCTCGACGCAGACAGCGAGAACCTGCTGATGACGCATGCGATCGAGGGGACCGACGGCCAGTTGGTCGGCGTGCTGCTCACGGCGCGGGACGTCGCCTACATCTCGCAGGTGCAGTCGACGATCGCGTATTCGCGCAAGCTCGTGGCGCTGGGACGTCTCACAGCCGGCATCGCTCACGAGGTGAAGAACCCGCTCAACGCGATGATGATCCACCTCGAGCTGCTGAGGACGAAGATTCTCAGCGGCAAGCTGGCTGCGCCAGCCGAGGCGCTCGTTGGTGGAGGCCGGGCAGAGAGTGGGTTAGGGCTTGCGGCGGCGGCTCGAGGCCCCGGCCTTTCCCCGCCGGTCGAAGCCGCGCTTCAGCACGTCCAGGTCATCGAGGAAGAGATTCGTCGTCTCGACGAGGTGGTGCAGGGCTTCCTGAAGTTCACGCGTCCCGAGGACCTGCGGCTGCAGCCGGTGAGCGTGTCGCAGCTCTTCGATGAAATCCTCCCCATCCTGCAGCCGGAGGCCGACAAGCATCACGTCAAGGTCGTGGTGGATGCGCCCTCGTCGCTGCCGAGCGTCAATGGTGACGCGGGGATGCTGCGACAGGCGTTCGTCAACCTCGCCATCAACGCCTGCCAGGCGATGCCGCAGGGTGGGACGCTGCGCCTCACGTGTGCAGCCACCTCGCGCGATCGACTCGAGGTGCGGTTCGAAGACACCGGCGTCGGCATTCCGCCCGAGCATCTCGGAAAGATCTTTGACCTGTACTTCACGACGAAGGATCATGGGACAGGGATCGGGCTGTCGATGGTCTACCGCATCATCCAGATGCATGACGGCGAGGTTGAAGTGCAGTCAACGCCTGGCCGCGGGACGACATTCCGGATCCTGCTCCCGCGCGCGAACGAGATTTAGAAATGCTCAAGGTCTTCATTCTGGGAGTGGCGCTGCTGGGCGCGGTGGGCTGCGCGAAGGCAAGAGCCGCCGGTGTGCCTGATGGACCGCCGTTGAGCGTGCCGCAGCCGCCTGAGCGCGTGCTCGCGCCGGTGGAGGCGCCGCCCGTGGTCGCAGTCGCCGCGCCCGCGCCCGAACCGGCGCCAGCGCCTGTGCCGCCTCCGCGAACACCGCCGCGCCCGGCTCCGCGCGAAGCGGAGCAGCGTCCGCAGCCCGCACCGCCCGCCGCGCCGCCGGCGGATGCGAATCGCGACCTGCGCCCCGCCGCCGCCAACAGCGCCGCCGCCGAGCGCGCCGTGCGTGACGTGCTCGTGCGCGCCAACCGTGACTTGGGTCGAATCGATTACGGCAGGCTGAGCACCGACGGCCGCGCCCAGTACGAACAGGCGAAGCGATTCAGCCAGCAGGCCGAGCAGGCCTTGAAGGAACGGAACCTCGTGTTCGCGGCCACGCTTGCCGACAAGGCGGCGACCCTCGCGGCCGAACTGCTCGGACGCTGACGGCCGGCGGTCAGTCGCCGCGCCCCTGCCTGAGAAGCCGATCGATCTCCCGAACAAGCTCGTGCGGCTCGGCTGGCTTGGCGAGAAACATGTTCGCGCCCAGCACGAGCGACTCGAGGGAGTGGCGTTCGCCGCCGCTGCCCGAGAGCACGATGATGGGCATGTGCGCGGTCGCCTCGTTCTTTCTCAGCGCGCGGATCACGTCGTGGCCGTGAACGCGTGGCATCCGCAAGTCGAGCAGCGCGAGGTCCGGCACCTCTCGTGCCGCCGTGTCGATGGCCTCCCTCCCGTCCGCCGCCTCGATCACCCGGAACCCATGGCGTCCAAGCGTTTCCCTGAGGACGTGCCGCAGATCGGCGTCGTCGTCGGCCACGAGCACCGTGGCGTGGACCCGCCCATGAAGCGCCCGCTGCACCCGTGAGACGAGGTCGGAGATGTCGAAGGGCTTCTCCGCGGACGTGATCGGCGCGCCACTCTCGATCGCGATCACGATCGGGATCTGCATCGTCGCCGGATCACCGGCCAGCTCTTCGAGGGCCCGGCTGCTGCCGCCCTCCTGCGACGAGACCGACAGCGTGATCGCGTCGGGCCTGTGACGGCGCGCCGCCTCGACACACTCGGCACCGGACGAAGCTTCCAGCGTTCGGAAGCCGCCCTCCCGGAGCGCCTGTGCCAGCGCGGCGCGGCTCGTCGCGTTGTCGTCGACAATGAGGACCGTCCTGATCGCGGCGGTCGCCGCCCGAGGTGCAGCCACAGGGGTCGCCTCGGCGCCAGGCGTCCGTCCGGTCCGCGGGATGGTGAAGGTGAACGTGGCGCCCAGCCCGACGACGCTGTCCACCGAGATCGTGCCGCCGTGTTCCTCGATGATGGCCTTGGTGATCGAGAGGCCGAGGCCCGTGCCGCCGGCGCGGCGCGTGCCCGCGTCGTCGAGCTGCTGGAACTTCCTGAAGAGACGGGCGATGTCATCCTGCGCGATGCCCTGTCCCTGGTCAGCGACGCTGAACACCACGGCCTCCGGCGTCTCGCGCGCCGACACCGTGATCGTGGAGCCCCGGGGAGCGAATTTCACGGCGTTCGAGAGCAGGTTGACCAGCGCCTGCGTGAGCCGGTCGGCGTCGCCATCGATCTCCGGAACGCCGGCCGCAACCTCCACGACCAGCTCGACACCCGCCGGTCCTGCCACGCTCTCCACGCCGTCGACGGCGTGCTGCACCAGCGTGTGCACGTCGATCGCGGCGATTCGGAGCTTGAGCTGCCCGGCTTCGATCTTCGAGATGTCGAGCATGTCATTGATGATTCGGACCAGGCGGTCGCAGCTCTTGAGCGCGACGTCGAGGAGCTGGCGGTTGTCGGGGTCGGCCACCGCGTTATCGGCGAGCAGCAACTGAAGGGAGCCGCGAATGGCCGTCAGCGGCGTGCGCAGTTCA
>CAMCNL010000146.1 GCA_945876205.1 Candidatus Sulfopaludibacter sp. SbA3 | reverse complement strand
TGCGAACGCTCGTTCTGGCACGAGACCACGGTGCCGGTCGGCAGGTGCGTGAGGCGCACGGCCGAATCGGTCACGTTGACGTGCTGGCCGCCGGCGCCGCTCGATCGGTAGGTGTCGATGCGGAGATCCTTTTCGTCGATCTCGATGTCGGCATCTTCGGGCAGCTCGGGCCAGACGTAGACCGAGGCAAAGGATGTGTGGCGGCGCGCCGCCTGATCGAAAGGCGAGATGCGGACGAGGCGATGCACGCCGGCTTCCGCGCTCATCAGGCCGTAGGCGTAGTCGCCCACCAGCATGAACGTCACGCTCTTGATGCCGGCGTCGTCGCCCGGCTGCAGGTCCATCATGTCGCGCTTGAAGCCGCGGCGCTCCGACCACTTCAGGTACATGCGCATGAGCATCTCGGCCCAGTCCTGTGACTCGGTGCCGCCCGCGCCGGGATGGATGGTAACGATGGCGTTGGCGCGATCGTACTCGCCGCCGAGCATCTTCTTGGTTTCAGCGGCTTCGACTTCCTGCTGCAGCTCGTCGAGTCCGCGCGCGAGGTCGGCGATGACGTCCTCGCCGCTCTTCCCCCATTCCAGCAGGACGTCGAGATCGTCGGCGCGGCGCTGCAGCGACACGAGCAGCGCCCGGTCGTCCTCCAGGCGCCGCCGCTTCTGCATTACCTGCTGCGCGGCCGCCTGGTTGCTCCAGAAGTCCGGAGCGGCAATCCGCTGTTCCGTTTCGGCGAGCTGCTCCTCGAGGCGTGCGCCCTCAAAGATGCCTCCGAAGTTCCGCGGCGCGCCGCTCCAGGCCTTCGTGCCGGCGTACGAGATCGTCCAGGTCGACTGCCACGTTATCTTCTCCTCACCATAATCAGCGCCGCGGCGACGAGCGCGATCGAGAGATACGCGATCGCGTCGCCGATCCTCGAATACACTGTGCGGCCCGTCAACAGCCTGACTTCCTCGACCAGCCCGACCTGCTCGAAGATAGACGACTGCCGCACGATTCGCCCGTACGGATCGACGACGCCGCTGATGCCGGTCTTGGCCGCTCTCGCCAGGTAGCGTCCCTGCTCGATCGCGCGCATCGACGCCATCTCGAAGTGCTGGTAGGGCGCCGACGACTGCCCGTACCACGCGTCGTTGGTGATCGTCGTGAGCAGCTCGCTCCCACCCTCCACCGCCTGCCGCACGAGCGTCGGGTAGACGACTTCATAGCAGATCGCCGTGCTGATCAGGTGCGACCCGACCGGCAGCATCACCATCGCGTCGCCCGGGGCGAACTCGCCAAGGCTGTCGACCAGCGGTGACACGAACGACGCGACGCCCTTGAACGGAATGAACTCGCCAAACGGCACGAGATGAATCTTGCGATAGACGGCCGCCGTGTCGCCGTCAGGCGTCACCATGAACGCGGCGTTGTAGAGCCGAAGCGGACTCCGCGACCGATCCACCTGGTCGCTGCCGAACAGCATCGGAACGCGGAGCTCGCGGGCGAGGGCGCGAAGCGCCGATTCGCCGCCTTCGTCCTCTTCGAACATGAACGGCGTCGACGACTCCGGCCACATCACCAACTCGGCGCCGCGCTTGACGACGTCGCGCGTCATCGCGATGTAGGTCGTGAAGATGCGCCGCGCCTCGCCCGATTTCCACTTCTGGTCCTGGGGAATATTGCCCTGCACCAGTCCCACTCGCAGCGGCGTGCCTTCGCGCGTGAGCGAGCCGTCCGCGATTCGCCACGTGCCCCACCCGGCCACCGCTCCAAGGACGACGACGATCGCCCCCACGGCGGCGATGCGCTGCCGTCCCGTCGTGAGCAGCGCATAGGCAAGCGCCGCGCTGACGAACGACACGAGCGCCGAGAGACCATACACCCCGAAGACGCTGGCGAGCTGCACCACCGGCAGCACCGTCACCTGGCTGTTGCCGAGCGGCACCCAGGGAAATCCGCCGAAGAGGTAGCCGCGGAAGAATTCCGTCGCCACCCATGCCGCCGGCGCGACGAGCAACGCGGGGGCGCCAGAGCGATTCACGAGGCGGCTGGTCATGAGCGCCGCAATCGCCGGGAACAGCGCCATGTATAGGGCGAGTAGCACGGCGGCAAGCGCGGCGACCGGCGCCGCGAGACCGCCGAACGTGCTGACGACGGTGCCGGTCCAGTAGATGGTGCCGAGGAAGTAGACGAAGCCGGTGGTCAGGCCGAGCAGGAACGCCCGCATCGGCGGCTGCCCCGGCACGCGGCCGGCGCGGCCCCGCCAGCCGCTCAACGCGATGAGCAGCGGGACGAGCGCAATCCAGGCGAATGCGGGGTGGCCGAAACGCGGAAAGCTGAGCGCAAGCAGGGCGCCCGAGAAGAGAGCGAGCAGGTAGTCCAGAACTGGAACTGTACCGTACGACGTAAGGTCCGGCGAAAGCCGGACCCTACGTGCGTGGATTTCACGAGCGATCTAGAACACGTACTTCAGAGCGAGCTGGATGATGCGCGGGTCGCCGGCCGATGTGATGAACCCGAAGTTCGGGTTGTTCAGCGCCGTCACCGGGTTGCCCAGCTGCACACGGTTGAGCACGTTGAACGCTTCCGCCCTGAACTGCACCTGACGGCTGCCGCCGATGCGGAAGGAACGGACGAGGCCCATGTCGATGTTGAACCGGCTGGGTCCCACGAGGCTGTTGTTAACGAGATTGCCAAAGGTCCCGGCCGCCGGCGCCTGGAACGCGGCCGGATTCAGCCAACGGTATCCCTCTTTCAGGTAGACGTTGTCGGAGATCTTGTTCGGACGCTGGTTGGCCTGGCCGTTCAGCGCGTTGTCGACGCCGGTCGTCACGGCGAAATGACCGCCGCTGCGCGCGCTGAGGATGCCCGACACCTGCCAGTCGCTCGTGATCAACCCGAGGACGCCCCCGCCCTCTGACTTCGGCAGCTGGTAGACGGTCGACAGGTTGACGACGTGCTTCTGGTCGGTCACGCCGCAGCTGCCGCGGTCGAACGCGGGATCGCCCGGCTTGGTGAGCTCGATCCCAGCCACCGACGGCTCGTAGTTGATGATGTCAGACTCGCAGGTCGAGATCGTCCAGTTGCCCGACACGGAGAGGCCATTGGCCGAGCGGTGGTTCGCCGAGAGCAGCAAGCCCTTGTACTCGGACGTGCCCTCGGGCAGCACGCCGGTGATGCTGCCGTAGAAACGACCTTCGGTCGGGTTCAATACGGAGGTGACGCGGCGCTGGTTGGTCGTCGCCGTCGTCGCGCCCGGGCTGTAGACCGCGGGATTGAGCTGATCGCCAATCGGCAGGCGGCGTCCGCGGCTGTTCAGGTAATTTGCCGACACCATCCACGCGGTGCCGACCTGCCGCTGCACGCTGACGTTCCACTGATCGGCGTACGGCGGCTTCTGGTCGAGCGGGAAGGTGACGAACCCGCCGTACTGCGGAAAGGTCATGTTCGGATTGGCGACGATCGGGAACGGATTGCCGCCGACCCTGTTCACCCACGGATCGTCGAACGTGCCGTTGTTCGCCACCAGCTCGGTGCCGAACGGCGTGCCGCGGTCGAAGCCGAGGAAGTTCCAGATGTGCGGCAGATCGAAGAACCGGCCGAAGGCGGCGCGAACCGTCATGCGGCCGTCGCCCTTCGGATCCCAGATGCCGGCGAGGCGCGGCGCCACGCTCCCGAAGTAATTCTTGTTCACCGCGTGGCCCGGGTATCCCGGGTCATCCTCGAAGATCACGCCCACCGGCGCGTTCTTGTAGACCGTGCTGCGCTGCCCGGCCTTGAACGCGTCGAGGCTGAAGTGATTGAAGTGACGTTGATCGCTCGTGTACGGCAGCCAGGGATCCCAGCGGACGCCGACGTTCAACGTGATATTGGGCGACACTCTCCAGGCATCCTGCACATACGCACCGACGTAGTTCATCACGCCGCTCGGGCCGTAGACCTGGCCCTGCGTAAAGGATGCCGGCCGGCCGAGGAGAAAATCCGCCAGGCCGAGTCCGGTATTCACGGCGGTAAAGGCGAAGTTGCCTGCGGCCGAGCCGTACGAGGTCGATGCCAGCATCGCCCGGATGTAGTTGGCGCCAAATCCCACCTGGTGCGCTCCACGCACCACGCTGAAGTCGTCGACCAACTGGATCGTCTTGGTGCCGATCTCGCTGGGCTTCGCACCCGTGGGACCGAGTGAGAATCCGCCGGCCACGGTGAAGGCCGTGAAACCCGGGAGCGGGGTCGCGATGTTTCGCGTGCCGAGGCTCTGGGCATCGAAGAAGGGCACGTAGCCCTTGTCGATCTGCGACTTGTTGAAGGTGGCCCGGAACGAGTTGACGGTATTCGAGCCGAGGAGGTGGGTGTCCCCGACGACGAAGGAGTGCACCATGTCGTCGATCGGCCCGTTGGCGTAGGCGAGCACGTTATTCGGATCGTTGTCGGGCTTCGACGTCAGCTTGGCCATCTGGTAACGGCCGAACAGCGAATGGCTGTTGGTCATCTGGTAGTCGACACGACCGATCGCCATGTGCTCCGAGCTCTCGGTCTTGCGATCGAAGAACGTCTGGCCGCAGTCATTGATCGGCTTCGGCAGCTTGGCCGTGAGCGCCAGCGCAGCCGGCGAGAACAGCGCCGGCGACACGCTCGTGCCGACAAACGGCGCGCGCAGGGCGATGGTGCGGCCGGCGTTGCAGGCGGGCGACGTGATTGCCGCGAAGTTTCCCGCGAGCATGGCGGCGGTCGGCACGAACTGGAAGAAGCTGGTCGGCGTCACGTTGACGCGCGTGCCCTGGTAGCCGCCGAAGTAGAACAGCTTGCCCTGGACGATCGGGCCGCCGAGCGTGCCGCCGAACTGATCGCGGTGCAGACCGTCGCTGCGGCGCTTGCCGTCAGGACCAATCGCCGCGAAGGCGTTGGTCGCGTTCAGCGAATCGTCGCGCATGAACTCGAAGGCGTCGCCGTGCAGCAGGTTGGTGCCAGACTTGGTCACCGCGTTCACGGCCGCCGCGGAGTGATGGCCGTACTGTGCCGGCAGTGCGCTGGTCTCGACCTTGAACTCCTGCATCGCATCCGGGAACGGCAACGGCAGGTTCAGGTTATTGAACGGATCGTTGTGCGTGCCGCCGTCGAGCAGGTAGGTCATGCCGTTGGACAGGCCGCCGGCGACGACGATGGTGGTGTTGGGATAGCTGCGGACGCCGGTGTTGAGGACGTTGCCGCCGGGCGCATCACCCGTGCCCTTGCCGCCGGTGGCCAGACCGGCCTGGAACACCAGCTCGGTGAGCTGGCGGCCGTTGAGCGGCAGCTCGAGCACCTGCTGGTTGGTGACGACCTGGCCGATGCCGGGGTTGCGCGTCTCGACCAGCGCGGCCGTGCCTGCGACCGTGACTGTCTCTTCCAGTTGTCCAAGCTGCAGCGTCACCCCGAGCGTGGGGTTGCCACCCACCTGCAGCACGATGCCCGTCTGCTGGTAGGTGCGGAAGCCCGAGAGCATCGCTTCGAACCGGTACGGACCGACCGGCAGGTTCTGCAACGTGTAGGAGCCGGTCTCGTCGGTGACGGCCGTGCGCGTCAGGCCGGTGTCGGTCTGCGTGACCGTGATGGTGACGCCAGGCAGCGCGAGGCCGCCCGGATCTTTCACGCTGCCGTTCATCTGCGCGGTGCCGACGGTCTGCGCCCACACGTTGGTGAACGTGAGCAACAGCAGCATCAGCACGCTGCGAGAGATCACTCGTAGGTTGTACATCTGTCCTCCGTGATTGCTCCGGATCGTATGAATCCGATTACCGCGGCTGGTCAGCCCGACAGGGAGTCGGATCCCAGCCGGACGCGTTAGGAAGCTTCTTGAACGCCACGCTGTGCACGTAGGGCTGCGTGAGGTACTGCGGGTCCCGGACGATCGTGTCGATGACGATCCAGTCGTCGCCGTTGGGTTCCTTGAAACGGTCGACGTGTTCTTCGACGGTCGTGCTTTCGCTGTAGGGCACGCCGTTCCGCCGCAGGTAGCCGGCGCGCAGGCGCGACGTCATTACCTTCAGGCCGCCGCGCGCGTCCTCGGGCGCGCCGGCCTTCCGTGCGCGCAAATCGGCGCCTGGGATGCCTTCCCACTCGGCGGCCGAGTAGCCCTGCCACGACGGCGCCTGGCTGGCGCCCGCGGCGGCCGAGCCGAAATGAAAGAGGCGCGTCTGCGTGCCGGAGTCGATATCCATCTTCAGGGTGTTGTCGCCGGCCCACTCGATGTGCAGGCGTCCGGGGACGCGCATGATCGTCGCGGCGCCATAGGCCTTGCACTGGGCATCGCCCGGCTCTTCCTTCGAGGGGTCCCACGCCGTGGCGATTTTCCGCGCGTCCGCATTGAGCGGCAGCATCGCGAAGTCACCTTTGGGCGGCACCATCATCCGCAGGTGCCAGTGCTCGGCGACCACCGACACCCAGTAGCCGGTCAGGTCTTTCGGTGCGGCCGCACGCGCGCTGGCCGGAGGGGCCCCGGCAGGCGGTGGCGTCGGCCCGCCGCCGCGGCCCTGCGCGTAGGCGTCAGGCTGTCCAGCCGTCGAAACCAGCGCGGCGAGCGCCGCGGCCATGATCACGCGCTTCTTCAAGCGATGACCCCTTCCCATTCCCATCCGTCGACGGGCCGTTTCATCGTGAAGACACGCACGCGCCGCGCCTCGGGATCACGGCCGGGTTCGCCGCCCGCGATGATCTTGTCGCCGGCCCTGAGCGTGGTCCTCGTCACCGGATACTTGGCCGCCGACAGCTGGTTGCTCGAGCCCCACTCCAGCGTCCAGTTCTCCGTCTTGCCTTCCTTGTTGACGATGTCGATGCGCACGTAGGAGTGCGGGTTGCGCCAGACGAACTCCTTCACGACGCCCTCGATCGTCACGCGCTTGGTCGAGTCGTAGGCGGCGGTGAACGAGTGGTGCGCCGCCAACTGCGCGCCGCCCGCCAGCAGGGCGACGGTAGCCGAGAGGAGCAGAATCCTGGTTTTCATAATGAGTCTCCTACTTCTTGAGGCTTTGGTACACGGCCTCGATGAATTTGTCGGTCGTCCAGTCGCCGGTCGTCTTGCCGTAGCGGGCCTCGAATTCGAGCGCCGGCCGTCCCGCCTTCGCCTGTTCGAGCGTCAAGCCGCGCTTGATCATGTCCTGCACCCGGTCGCGCACGATCGCCACCATCTCACGGTAGTAGGCGACGTCCGGCAAATCGGCGAGGCGTCCCCGTCCCGGGATGATCAGCGTGCCTTCTTCCGACTTGCGTCCGGGAATCGCAATATCGAGCACCTGCTGCAGGCCGTCGATCAGCGCCTGCGGACTGCCACCCGCAGCCAGGTCGATGTACGGAAAGCTGGTGAGGTCGACCAGGTCTCCGACGCTGATCACGTCGGCGGTCCGGAAGTGGACGATGCTGTTGCCATCCGTGGTGCCCGGCACGTGCGTGATCATCACCGGCTCGTCGTTGAAGTACAGCTTCTTCAGCGGCGTCGAGTAGGTGTCGTCAGGCCACGCCTCCTCCGACCGCGCCGCCTTCTGCCCCGTCGGCGCCGACATGCGGTGATAGACGGTGACGTAGGAGATCACGTTCGCGCGCTCTTTGCCGAGCCGGCCGTCCGACACGCGCACGTCAGTGGCGATGCGGAACGGGATCGAGGCGCCAGCCGCCGCAATCACTTCGTTGCCGCCGCTGTACAAATCGTGCTCGTTGGTGTTGATGATGTAGCGAATCGGCGCCTTCGAGATCGTCCGCACCGCCGCGAGCACCTTCTCGCTCATCGATGCCGGACCGGTGTCGATCATCAGCACGCCGTCGTTGCCCGCGCTCACCGTGATGTTGGGGCCGGCGCCGACCAGCATGTAGACGTTGCCCTTCACGTGCACGACGTCGATCTCGCCGGCCTTGACGGTCGGAATCGCCGGCTTCCACGCCCAGGCCGGACGTGCCTGCGGCGCGCGCTGTGCAGCCTGCGTCTGGACACGCTCGACGGAAGCGATCAGGGCGACCGCGGCGCACGCCGTCGCGAATAGAAGTCTCCGGGTCACTGGCCACGCTCCGCGCCGCCGGCGGCGGCATTCGTGGGCCGGGGGAATGGCCCCAGCTTCTTGATGTACTCGGGATACATCGTCTCCGCTCCGCCCAGACGCGCGTCGTACGGCGTGCCGAACTGGTCGACGACTTTCGGATCCTGCGCGGGAAGAAGGTTCTTGCCCGGGAGGTAATGCGGCACCGTGCCCCGCTCGATCACCGTCTCGGTCGCCTCCTCGCAGGGATACGGCGGCATCAGCACGTCGGGATCGTGCAGCCAGATCAACGAGGTGCGGATGTAGGGCTCGGCCATGTAGACCGGGTCGTAGATGATGACGGTGGCGCGCAGGTATTCCGGCGAGAAGCGCTTGAACCGGATGCGCACCGTCGCGTCATCGCTCCGCATCGGCCCCCAGCGGCGAATGTAGTCTTCCTTCAGGTGCGTCGCGGTCACCACCAGCGTGGTGCCTTCCCACTCGCCCGCCGAGAACCCGCTCCAGCTATGGCGGACGTAGTCCGGCGGACGCGGGCGACCGTCCATATAGATCGTCGTCTCCTGCTCGCGCATGGAGAGGCGGCCGTGCAGCGCGATCAGCTTCTGGGTCGGGTCATCGACGATCGCCGACAGGCGCATCGTCGCGGCGCCGGCTTCCACCGAGAAGTCGAAGGCATGGGGGCGGCAGACCCACTCCGGCACATCGAAGTTCTCCGGCGCCCAGCTCTGGGCGCGCATGCGGCCGGCAGGATTGAGTGGAAGGCCGGCGTAATCGCCGTCCAGGCCGCTGCCGTCTTCGTTGCGGGCAAGCGGACGCCACATGCCGGTCAGATCCCGCTGCGCCCATGCGGGCTGGCTGGCAAGCGCCAGCAACAGCACCAGAAGCGGTACACGTGCATTGTGAAACAATTTTGTTCTCCGGTTGGGAGAGCTACTTTACCCGAAAAGCCGACTCAGGTCATGACCTGCCGCGGTCAGATCATCACCTTCCGGGGCGTCTGCGAGTTGTCTTCGAGGAAGGACTTCTTGTTTTCGAGTTCCTGCGCGGTCGGCTGGATCCTGCCGGTGACGTCGATCACGCGGGAGATGACGGTGTGTTCGCCGGGGCTGGCGTCGTTCCAGGCGTAATTGAACTGTTTCCAGCCGTACTTCTCACGCGTCGCCGCGTCGAGCGTCGCTGGCCGCCAGGGGCCTTCGTCCACCCGCACTTCGACCGCCTTGATCGGCGTGCCGTCGTTGAGCACGACGCCGAACACGTTGTGGCCCGCACCCGTCTTGGTGATGCGCGCGATGTACGACTTGAGCTGCATGTGGCTGATGTCGGACTCGACCCACTTCATCTCGCCGTCGATCATCTCGCCCTTGAACGTGCGGTACCACCGTGCCTGGAACTTGCCGAGGTACTGCTCTTCCTGCGCGTGGATCTCCGAGAGCCACTTCACATTGCCGACACCGTACCAGCCCGGAACCAGCAGACGAAGTGGTGACCCCTGGTGGCGCGTGAGCGGTTCGCCGTTCATGGCGTAGACCAGCATCGGTTCAGCCGACAGCGCCTTGTCGCGCTTCAGCGCGCGGCCGAACTGCTGCTCGACCTTGAACTTCTGCGCGCGCCACTCGACTTCCTCTTCGCCGCGGTCGGCGCCGAAGAAGACAAATTCACGGGCGGACGCCTTGACGCCAGCCTTCTCGAGCACGTCGCGCAGCGGCACGCCCGTCCATCGGCCGGTACCCGAGAGGCCGTGCAGCGGGCCGCGGTTGCCCGAGCACTCGAAGCCGGCGACCAGCTCCTTGCCGCCCATGCGGCGGAGGTCGTCGAGCGACAGCGCGATCGGACGATCGACCAGCCCCGAGATCTTCAATTTGAAGGTGGCGGGGTCGACCATCGGGTGGCCGTAGTGCTGAGTGGTGAAGAACTGATCCTTCGGCGTGAGCGCGCCGTTGATGTTGCGGATGTCGATGATGCGGCGGTCGGCAGCGGGGTTGGTGATGACCTGCTCCGGGTAGCCGATGAACGGCACCACCGTTTCGCCCTGCGCGAGGACCGGGAGCACCCAATCCGGGATGCCCACGAGCCCGAGTCCAGCAAGCGTCAGGGTCCCTTTCAACATGTCGCGGCGGGTGCTGTGTGTCCTCATCGTCGTGTCCCCTTCTGCCGCCATATAGTAGTCGATTGACGGCACGTCCGGCGGGGGGCTAGACTCCACGCGCCGAAACCTAATGTCGACGGAGACGCTGCAT
>CAMCNL010000145.1 GCA_945876205.1 Candidatus Sulfopaludibacter sp. SbA3 | reverse complement strand
CGAGCGGCGCTACTTCAGTGCGGAGTCGATGAAGCTGCCGGCGACGCCGTTGCTGTCCACGACCACACAGGAGCTCTTGGCAGCAATCGGATAGCTCTCACTGCTCACGGATCGTGCGATCAATTTCCACCACTTGACGGGACACTACCGCGCCTGACTCCCAATCGACGGCGATCGCTTGGTAAAGACGCCGAAGCACCGGAACGTCTGCAGGCGCCAGGTCCCTATCCGCAGACACAAGAATGGAGCGCCGCGCTGGCGACGGCAGCGGCCGCGATCCCAACCAGTCCAAATCGATCGTGGTTGAGTAGCTACGAATCGCCTCCGTCGAGTCGCCCATCCGCTCCGTGATGTCGTAGACCACGGTGCGCTCTGCGAGTACCGTCTCGAATCTTTCGATCTGCCCCAGGATGCCGCCGCAGGTGCCAAGATTGACGAGCAAGGACGGACGCCATCGGCTGATCCCGTATTGGGCAGACGCAGCTGCATCGATCTTGCCCCACCCGCCTCGCATCACGACGCCTCGCGATGCGCCGCTGTCATGGTAGAAGAACTCCCCGTACGGAGTTCGCTCGAGCGCAGAGTCGGAAAACAGCTCAGCGACGGCTCGCCACTCGGCGTCCGCCGACACAATCACCACGAACTTCAGGGAATCATCAGCCTCGGAGAAGACCATCGGAGTCAGCATCATTGGGACGTGATTCTCCCATCTTGCGCTGCCCGCCCAAAAGCTCGTGACAGAGTTCCGGTTAGTAACGGGTAACGCCGCAGTGTTTAGGAAGGCTTCTGGAGCGATGTCCCGCTCAGTCGCACACTGAGAATGGAACGCCTTCCTGATCGAACTTCCATGAAGCACGTCGTCGTCGCCGACGCCCGCCGCGGGCATGTCGGGATGCAGCCGCCGTCGTAGCATGCCGACTCCGAGATCCGGAAATCGCGCGGAGCGAGTCTTCCGCGTTGACTTCGGTCCGTGTGCACCCGGATGCCCAGATCAGGACCGAAGGTCCGATTGCGCCTGACTGGCGTCGCCCGAGTGGCCTCATCGTCAACGCGGCAGCGGAAGGACAGCGAGTCGGAGGGCGATTTCCCGGCATGCGGAGTCGGCGGCCGCAGGTCGACATGCCCGCGGCGCGCGTCTCGAATACAATCTGGCAATTACACGTTCCGCTGCGTCCTTTATGGAGAAAACGCTCATGGTTTCAACACGATATTTTCGGAGCGCGCTCGCGGCCGGCGCGATCAGCCTGGCGTGCGCCAGCAGTGCGATGGCGCAGGGGCCCTTTACCCTGACGTCGACGAGCTTCAAGGATGGGCAGATGATGCCGCGCAAGACTGCCAACAGTAACCCCGCCAATCCCAACTGCGTCGGCGAGAACGTGTCGCCGCAGCTGTCGTGGACGGGCGTGCCCGAGGGGACCAAGAGCTTCGCGATCCTGATGGAGGATCCGGAAGGTCGCGGCGGCGCGGGTGTGCACCACTGGGTGGCCTACGGGATTCCGGCCTCGGTCACCGGCTTTGCCGAAGGCGAAGTCAGCAAGCCATCGGACAAGTATGTCGGCGGCAAGAGCACGCAGGGTGTCGGCAACTACTCAGGACCGTGCACGCCGCCCGGGACGCCCCACCACTACACGTTCGTGCTCATCGCCACTGACATCGATCCCAAGGAACTGCCGGCCGGCCTGACGCGCGAGGAACTGCAGGCGAAGATCGTTCCGCCGGCGCCGGCCATGTCTCACGCGAAGGGCACGGCCGGTCTCGTCGGTCTGTTCGTCAAGCCGAACTGACCCTGAGCGGCGCGACCGCTCACCTGACGAACGCGAATGGCATCAGCGCCAGGGGCTCGCCGCGCCGGAACAGACGTACCGGTGCGGTGAGCGCCGCAATCGCCCTTCCCTCCGCGCCTCCGGCCAGCACGCCCCACGCACTGAAGCTCGACGAGCGGAACTGGTCCGTCAACGCCTCGTAGAAGCTGCGCCGCGGCGGGTACGCCACGAGCTCCACGTCTTCGTCCGCGGGAATCTTGGCGCGCATCTTCGCGACCGCAACGGCGGTGTCGAGGCCGCCCAGCATGTCGACCAGGCCGTTGTCCTTTGCCTGCTGGCCCGTCCACACCCGGCCCTGGGCTAACGCATGGATACGCTCCGGGGTCGTGTGGCGGCCGTCCGCCACCTTCTTCACAAAGTTGTCGTAGAAGCCCTGCATGTAATGCATCAGCCGCGCCTGCTGATCGGGCGTGAAGCGCGAGAACGGCGAGTTGATGTCGGCATTCGCGCCTGAGGTGATGGTGGCGGTGTTGACCCCCACCTTGGCCAGCGTCCCGTCGATCACGAACTTGCCAGAGAAGACGCCAATCGAGCCGGTCAACGTCCCGGGCTGCGCCACGATCACCTGGCCGGGCACGGCGATGTAGTACCCGCCTGACGCCGCGAGGTCCGACATCGACGTAATCAGCGGCCTCGACGGCTTTTCATCTCGGGTGATCATCAGCTCGCGCCAGATCACGTCGGATGCCACCGACGAGCCGCCGGGGCTGTCGATGCGAAGCACGATCGCCTTGACCGAATCGTCCGCACGCACCTGCCGAATCTGCTCGACGAGCGTGTCGGAGCCGACCACGCCACCGTTGATCGGATCGGAGCTGCTCTTTCCCGACGCGATGACGCCCACGGCATAGAGCACCGCGATCTTGGACCGCGGACGGATGCCGACCGACCGCGGGCTGATACGCTCGTAGTCGGCGCCTTCGACGCGACGGGCATCACCACCGGATGCGAGACGCATCTCCGGGACGCGATCGTCCACCTGATCCAGGTACGCGAGATCGTCGATCAGCCCCCCGCGCAGCGCGTCCTCGGGCGAGAACGGCCCCTGGTCAATCAACGCGCGCACTTCGCTTTCCGTCTTCTTTCTGGCCATCGCGATACCGCGCACGAGCTGGTCGTAGGTGTCGCGGTTGAGCGATTCCGACATCTCGCGATGCGCCGGCGTGAATCCCTTTTCGGTGAGCTGATTCACCGCGGTCTTGTACTCGCCGATGTGAACGAAATCGGGATAGGCGCCGGCCTTGTCAAACGCGCCGCGGAGGAAGACCTCGTACGAGGCCACGCCGGTCAGATCGAGCGGGCTCGTCGGCATCAGGAAGATGCGGTCGGCCGCGGTCGCGAGGTAGTACTCGCGGTCGCCGCCGTACTCGAGAAACGCGATGACCTTCTTCCCCGACTGGCGGAAGTCGATGATCGCGTCGCGCAGCTCCTGCACTTTTCCCCAGAACGGCGACTCGAGCGTCGACGGCATCAAGAGCACCGTTCGAATGCGCGGGTCGCGCTTCGCCATCTGCAGGCTTCGCACGAGGCCGCGCACGGTGGACGTGTCCCGCCCCAGGAACTGCCCGACCACATCGTCGGGAAGAGTCTCGTTGAGCTCCCCGCCGGGCCTGAGAACGAGAATGGACTGCTCGGGCACCGAGGGGCCGCGTGACAGCGCGAAATAGAGAAAGACGATGCCGGCCACCGAGATCAGGACCGCGATGGCGATGAGCGAGAACACAAAACGAACCGCGCGGCGTAGAGCCACAAGAGCCTCCCGGGGCTATTGTGCCACCGCCGCGTCGTGCAGAAGCTCCTTCGCTGCGCGAAACCTGGCTCAACCGCACCGTTCGTGTCGCCCTGGGACGAACAGCAATCTGATGCCACGTATAATCCAGTGGAATTCAAGGTGCTTCGATGAAACACACTCTGACAGCTCTGGCCCTCGTGCTGGCGGGCGCCGCGGTCTGGGCGCAGCAGCAGCCAAAGAAGGGTCCCTGCGATCCAGGCAATGGCGGCCTGACGCTGCCCGCCGGATTCTGCGCAGCGATCGCGGCCGATTGGACGGCTACAACGTGCGCTTCGTGCTGTTCAAAGGCGATAGCCCCGCCGGCGCCGACCGCGTGTTTGCCAGCGGCTTTCCGGGAAAAGCACAGATCATGAGGCAGAACGACGCGGCTCATCGGCCCGTGGGCCTCGCGCAGGATCGAGACGGCTCGATCCTGGTATCAGACGATGTAAGGGGACGCATATGGCGGATTTCGCATACGGGAGCCCGTTAATGGGACGCTTATCACAGCCACGGGCCACTCAGGGCGGGGCCCCCGCCGCGCACGCCTGCGCGGTGGGGTACCAGACACGGAGACGCAGAGAGAAGCTGATCAGGCTCTGTGTCTCCGTGACTCTGTGGCCTGTGTTTTTTCTCGTCGCGGGTTGCGGCGGTAGCACGGACTCTGGAGGAACGGTGGCCGAGTCGAACGTGACGCAGTTGGTGAAGCAGGATGGGAAGGCCGGGACCGGCGCTGAAGCGCAGTCAGGACGGCAGGTGACGGTGCATTACACGGGCTGGCTCTACGACCCTTCGAAGGGCGACAAGAAGGGCACGAAGTTCGACAGCTCGCGCGACCGCAACGAGCCGTTCTCCTTCCGCCTTGGCGGCGGCGAGGTGATTCGCGGATGGGATGACGGCGTCGCGGGCATGAAGGTCGGCGGCCAGCGCACCCTGACGATTCCGCCAGACATGGGCTACGGCGCACGCGGCGCGGGTGGCGTCATTCCGCCCAACGCCACGCTGCTGTTCGACGTCGAACTCCTGGACGTGAAATAACGACGCGCACCTTCGACGTCGACATCGAGTCGATCAACGCGGCCGGAGACGGCGTGGGCCGCGTCGGCCGGCAGTTCGTCGCGGTACCGTTTACGATCCCGGGCGAGCGGGTTCGCGTGGAGTTCACGCGGATCGAGGGCCAGGCGACGCTGGTTGAGATCCTGCGCGGCTCACCGCATCGCGTCGAGCCGCCGTGTCCTCACTTCGGGGTATGTGGTGGCTGTACCTGGCAGCAGATCGCCTATCCCGAGCAACTGCGTCTCAAGACGGCGCTCGTCGACCGTCTCGTGCGGGCCGCGGTGCCTGCCGCGCCGGCGGTCCGTCCGATGATGCCATCGACGCCGGTGGACGCTCCGTGGGGCTACCGTCACAAGGTCCACTTCGTCTTCGAGGACGAAACCGCGGGCCGTGAAGGCCCGCGCCGCATCGTGATGGGGCATTACGTGAGGGGGTCGAGGCGCGTGCTTCCGGTGAACCAGTGTCCGGTGCACGACCCGCGCGGCAATACGGTTGCCTTTGATTTCTATGCCGCGTTTCGCGCGGCCCGCGTCGAAGCGGAGCGCGGCGGTCTTCGCGGCATCGCGGTGCGCGTCGGTGCGGGCACCGAGGAGATGATGACGACGCTCGTCGTCGCCAAAGAGGCGGACCGCCGGGTGCGCGAGGCCAGCCGGAAGGCGATCTCGCGCCAGGCGCTGTCGACCTCCGTGCACGTGAACAAGCACGCGGGCCGCGATGCGAACATCTTCGGCCGCGAGACGCGGCGCATCACCGGCCCGGAGCGGATGCGCGAGAAGGTCGATGGGACGTCGTTTCTCCTCTCGCCGACCGCCTTCTTTCAAACCAACGTGCATGCGGCCGAGATCCTCGTGCGGCTGGTCCGCGCCGAGGTGCCGGAAGGCGCGCGGGTGCTGGACCTGTATGCCGGTTGCGGCCTGTTTGCGTTGCCGCTGGCGCGCGCGGGTCACGACGTCACCGCGGTGGAAGACAATCATCTCGCGGTCGAAGACGGTGAGGCGAGCCAGCGATTGAACAGGATTCCGGAAAGCCGGTGCCGGTTCATCGCGAAGCGGGTGGGTGATTTCCTGTCGCGGACCGTAAAGGTCCGCGCCGCATCAAGCACAGAGCGCGCTGCATCGAACGATGTCGTGATCCTGGATCCTCCTCGCGAAGGCTGCGAGGCGCTCGTGCTGCAACAGGTGTTTGGCGCGCTGCGGCCTGCGCGCGCGATTTACATCTCGTGCAATCCCGAAGCGCTCGCGCGTGACCTCGCGCTGATCGTCGCCGAGGGATATGTGATCCGATCGCTCCAGCCGGTTGACATGTTTCCCCATACCGCGCACGTCGAAACCGTCGCCGTCGTCGAGCGGCCCAAGGCCAAGGGCCGAGCGGGAACCCCGCCTTCGCCGGGGCTTCGGCGGACATGATGATCTGGCGCGCCGTAGCGGTCATCTGCGCGGCCGCCCTCGCCCTGGCTGTTCTGCCCTTGCTCCGGCATTTCCGGGAGACGCCTCCGCCCCCGCCACCGGCTGTAAGACTGTCGCTGACGGCACCGCCTGGCGCAGAGCTCGGCGTGGGCGACGAGGTGCTCGACGCCGCGATGTCGCCCGATGGTCGCGACATGGTGTTTGTCGCCACCGTGAACGGCGTGACGCAGCTCTGGCGCCGCGGGTTCGATACCGAGGCCGCCGACGCGCTGAAGGACACGGTGGGCGCGTCACTGCCCGCATGGAAAGCCAACGGACGCGTCGTGTCGTTCTTCGCTGGCGGAAGGCTCAAACAGTTGTCGCGGGCCGACGGTGTCGTCCGCGATCTCATCGATGCGCCAGGGGCCGCAGGCGCCGCGTGGCTGCCCGATGGATCGATGCTCTTCGCGACCGGCACCGGACCCATTCGCCGCCTCCAGAACGGCGCGGTAACCAACGCCAGCGTCATGAAGCCCGGCGACCAGATGCACGCGTTCCCAGCAGTAGCGGATAGCCTTGGATTTCTCTACACCGCGACGCTCGACTCCGGGCGATACGTCGTTCGCCTCGTGAGCGGCGGCATGGAACGCGACCTCACGACCTCGTCAAGCCATGCGCAGCTCGTGGATGGGCACCTGGTCTTCGTTCGCGACAACGCGCTGGTCAGGCAGGTCCTCGATTCGACGACGGGAACATTAACGGGCCGCGCGACGCCGCTCGCGTTCAACGTGGGCGTCTCGCCTGCCGGTCATGGCTTCTTTGCTGCGTCACGCCGCCTTCTCGCGTGGGGCGCGGCCGCGCCGCGCATGCGCCAGCTGGCATGGTCGGGGACGCGGGGCGGCGAGGTGACGCGCGTTGGCGAGCCGGCAGACTACTGGCAGGTGCGTCTCTCTCCGAACGACACCGAGGCGGCGCTCACCATCCTCGATCCCCTACTCCGGACGCTCGACGTGTTCGTCCTGCCGCTGACCGAGGTCGGGTTCGCCCCCCGGCGCCTGAGCACGGCGCTTGCCGCGGACAGCGATCCGGTGTGGTCGCCTCGTGGCGACCGTGTGGTGTACCGATCGCTGCAAGGTGGGCAGCCCAATCTCTTCGCACGCGGGATCGCTGAATCAGGGACGAAAGAGGCCCTGGTGGTCCGATCCGACCTCGACGAAACGCCAACTGACTGGCGCGGACCGATGATTCTGTTCCACGCGCCCGGCCGCGCCGGCGACCTCGACATCTGGTCGGTCGGCGACACCGGCGGCACGCCCGCCGCTCTCATCCACACCGGTTTCAGCGACTCGGGTGCTCGCTGGTCACCTGATGGGCGGCTGCTCGCATACGTCTCGGATGAAGGGGGCCAGCGCGACATCTATGTGGAGCGGCAACCCGGCGCCACTGGGGCACCGCGCGCGCGGGTCACGCGCGCCGGGGGATTCCGGCCCGAATGGGCACCGGATGGACGCGCGCTCTTCTTCCTGAGGGACGGTCGCCTGATGCGGACTGACCTCGCGGGCACCCCGGATGCGGTGCCGCTGCAATTCACTGCACCGCAGGAGGCGGTCGACGTCGCTGAGGTGCGTGACTACTCCGTCGCCCACCGCAGCGATCGCGTCGTCATGATTCTCCCTGTTGCCCGCAGCCGTCCGGCAACCGGGGGCGTCATCGTCAACTGGACAGGCGATCGCGCACCCTGAAGGGTGCGCGCTACAGTAGCGCATGGGCTCGGCCCGCGCGTGGCTCAAGACGGCAGGACACCTGCCGATTAGCACAACATGGTGCCCCTCTCACGCGTCGCGACGGCGGTTGATCTGGAGTGGTCGGACTGGATTCGGTCGGGGTCATGGCAGCAATCCGCTGACACGGCCGTGCCCATGCTCCCGGCGAATGCGCAGGAGATATTCCTCCTGGCGATGGATCCGGACGTGTCCACGGCACGGATTATCTCGCTGGTCTCGAAAGACCCCGTCCTTGCCGTCCGCGTGGTGCAGCTCGCCAACTCTGCGTTCTGCGCCTCGGCGTACGAGATCACCTCGATCAACCAGGCAGTCGTACGAGTGGGCACAGGCCTGGTCCGGAACGTGATGACCTCGACGTGCATGGCTTCGCTCGCCGCAGACACGCACTTGTACGGCCATCAGGGACGCCAATGCATAGCCCATTGCATCGGCACCGCGTACCTCGCGTCGTTTGTCGCCGAAGGAGCCGGCGAAACAGCCGCGGAAGCGTTTCTCTACGGCCTCCTGCATGACGTCGGCAAGCTCCTGCTCATCAAGCTGGCAGGCGAGGCGCACCGCTACGGCGTGGCCCCTCCTGGTGACGACGAGCTCGCGGAGGTGCTGACGGAACAGCATTCGCGCGTGGGAGCCTACCTGCTGCGGCAGTGGGGGCTCCCGGCACGCCTCATGGATCCGGTCCTCTGGCATCACGAGCCGGACGCCGCGCAAGAGCGTCCGCAAGCCGCCGCGGTGGCCTATGCCGCCAACCGCCTTGCGCACCGCTACGGCGTGGACTGTGAGCTGGACGACTTCGACCCTTTGGCCGACCCGCACTTCGCGCGCGTGGGCATCGACAGCGCCGCTCTGGCCTACATCGACTTGAAGGCGCCCGGCCTGCTCGAAATGGCGCGGCACTCGAAGGGCTGATGGGCCGCGGCCGTCTTACTCGAGCGCCTGCACGAGATGGCGTTCGGTGATGAGCTCGCCGTCAGAGAGAATGCACGCGCGCTCGATGATGTTGCGCAACTCGCGAACGTTGCCCTTCCAGTCGCGCTTCTGAAGCAACGCTTCAGCAGGCTGGGTCAATCCGACGATTGGCTTCTTCAGCCGTTCCGCAGCATCAGCGACAAACACAGCTGTCAGGTACGGGATGTCTTCCTTGCGTAAGGTAAGCGGCGGCACGTGAATCATCGCCGTGCTGAATCGATAGTACAGCTCAGGACGGAATCGTCCGGCCATCATCTCGGTTCGAAGGTCGCGCTTGGTCGCGGCGATGACCACCACGTCGAAATGCGTGGGCTCCAGCGATCCGACGCGGGTCATCTGCCCGTCTTCCAGCGCCCGCAGCAGCCGCCCCTGCACCGCGACGGGCAGCTCGCCAATCTCGTCGAGAAAGAGCACGCCACCGTCGGCTTTTTCAAAGGCGCCCCCGCGGTCTTTGGTTGCGCCAGGAAAAGCCCCATGCACGTGGCCAAACAGATCGCTCTCGGCCTGCGCCTCCGCGAGCCCTTGGCAGTCGATCGTGACGAGTGGGCTCGACGCACGCGGCCCGAGCCGATGGAGCGCGTGTGCCACGAGCTCCTTGCCCGATCCGCTGTCGCCGGTGACGAGCGCCGTCTTGACGTGCGGCGCGAGCCGGCGCACCAGGCTGAACAGCTCCTGCATGACGGCGCTGCGACCAATCATGCCGCAGAAATCCAGCTCCGACGCCAGGTGGCCCTCGATCGCCAGGACGTTCGTGCGTTGCTCGACGTCGCGCTTGACCTGCTCGAGCAGCGCGCGCAACACGGCGAGCTGGAATGGTTTCTGGAAGTAGTCGCGCGCGCCCAGCTTGAGCGCCTCGACGGCGTCGCCGATGGTGCCAGCGCCGCTCATCAGCACGACCTGGCAGTCCGGATCCTTTTTCCGGATCGTACGCAGCACCTGCAACCCGTCGAGATTGGGCATGCGAAGGTCGACGAGCGCGACGTCGGCGGAATCGTGTTCGAGGAACGCGAGCGCCTCACGGCCGTCGCCGCAGATGGCCACTTCAAATCCGCAGGCGCGCGCGTAGCGCGCCAGAATTTCACGAACCGGACGTTCGTCATCGACGAGCAGCAGCCGCGGTTCGCGCCCCACATCCGGCACGGTACACAACGCGATCCGCGCGTTCAAGGCTTGTAATCACGTTTTGAATTCTGCACTACGACAGGCTGTGCAGCGAGACGCTTCGAGCGTCATTAAGACGACTCAGTAAAACCAGTCGACGATGACGTCGCGGGTGCCGGCGAGCACGGGGTTCACTTCGTGCAGCGCGTCCGCTCGAAACGCGACCAGCTGCCCCTGCCGCGGGACCACGTCGACCGGCGTCTCCTCCAGCAGCCTCAGCACACCACCGCTGAACTCCCGAGGACCGGGCAACTCGCGGCAGGTATTGAGAAACACCACC